>DAIUBZ010000014.1:0-16583 GCA_036846445.1 Sphingopyxis sp.
CGGCCCTTGATATAGGCAAAGGTCACGTCATCGGGCGCGATCAGCCCGGCGCGCGCGCCATGTTCAATCGCCATATTGCTGATCGTCAGCCGCCCCTCGATGCTGAGCGCGCGGATCGTGCTGCCGGTATATTCGATGACATGGCCGGTGCCGCCCGCCGCGCCCAGCACGCCGGTGATGTAGAGGACGATATCCTTGGCTGACACGCCCGGGCCGACCGCGCCCTCCACCCGCACCTCCATGGTTCTGGCGGGTTGCAGCAACAATGTCTGGGTGGCCAGCACATGCTCCACCTCGCTGGTGCCGATGCCGAACGCCAGCGCGCCCAGCCCGCCGTGACAGGCGGTGTGACTGTCGCCGCAGACAATGGTGGTGCCGGGCAGCGAAAACCCCTGTTCCGGGCCGACAACATGGACAATCCCCTGTTCGCGCGCGGTCGCGTCGATATAACGGATGCCGAACGCCGGGGCATTGGCCGCCAGCGCCGCCAGTTGCGCGGCGCTGGCCGGGTCGGCAATCGGGATGGGATTGCCCGCACCGTCGCGGCGGGGGGTGGTGGGCAGATTGTGATCCGGCACCGCCAGCGTCAGGTCGGGCCGCCGCACCGTCCGCCCGGCGGCGCGCAGGCCGTCAAACGCCTGCGGACTGGTGACTTCATGGACCAGATGCCGGTCGATGAAGATGATCGCGGTGCCGTCGGCGCGCTGTTCGACCAGATGGGCGTCCCAGATTTTCTGATACAGGGTGCGGGGCGATGCTGGCTGGGTCATGGCAATTGCGATAATCCGGTCGAGCGCCGCTTGGCAAGGGGCGGGGCCGCGCCGATTTTATCGCAAATTGCCGCTGGGCAGTGGAACTGGCAGGGCTTCCCGGCTATATTGGACAGATGAGCGCCACTCTCCACCGCGTTGCAATCCGCATCCTGCCCGATGACATCGACTTTATGGGCCATGTCAACAATGCCCGCTATCTGGGCTGGGTTCAGGATGCGGTGCTGGAACATTGGCGGCATTTGGCCCCGCCCGACGCGGTGGCGGCGCGGGCGTGGGTCGCGCTGAAGCATGAAATCACCTACCGCAAACCGGCGTTTCTGGACGATGATGTTGTCGCCAATGTGCTGCTGGAAAGCGTTCAGGGCGCGCGCGCCTTTTACCAGACGATCATTCAGCGCGGCGAGGAGGTGCTGGCGGAGGTGAAATCAAGCTGGTGCTGCATCGACGCCACCACCCTGCGCCCGGCGCGAATCGGTGCGGAAATTGCCGCGCATTTCTTTGGACCCGCCCCCGCTGATGCCGATCAAACCGATGACCAGCACCGCCGTTAACGCCGCCGCGCCCGCTGGCAAAATGCGCCAGAGCCTGATTGGCCTGACGCTGGCGGCGGTGCTGTTCACTCTGTGGCTGGGGGTGCATCTGTGGGCGATGTTCGGGCTGCGGCTGGACGGCGGCAATTGGCCGCTGGTGCCGCTGATTTTTGCCCTGCAATGCTGGCTGTCGGTCGGCATGTTCATCGTCGCCCATGACGCCATGCACGGCAGCCTGGCCCCCGCTTCGCCCCGGTTGGGCGCGCGGGTGGGGGCGGTGCTGTTGTTCCTTTATGCCGGTTTTGGCTGGCGGCGGATGCGCGATGCCCATTTCGCCCACCATGCCCATGTCGGCACGGCGGATGACCCCGATTTCCACGCCGCAAATCCCCGCGATTTCTGGCCATGGTATTGGCAATTTCTGGTGCGTTATTTCGGTCCGGTTTCGATGGCGTGGGTGTGGACCGTGGTGCTTAGCTATTATTTCCTGTTCGCCGTGCCGCCGGAAAATATCGCGCTGCTCTATGGTTTTCCCGCGATTGCCTCGTCGCTTCAGCTATTTTATTTTGGCACCTACCGCCCCCACCGGCACGAAGCTGGCCGGGATTTCGCCGACCACCACCGCGCGCACAGCAGCGGCTATGGCCCGGTGGCGTCGCTGTTGAGCTGTTTTCATTTTGGCTATCACCGCGCCCATCATCTTAAACCCGGCGCGCCATGGTGGCGGCTGCCGGCGGTGAATCGGCAATTGCAGGAACAGGAAGCAACACCGTGACGAACCTTGAACGCGTGCTGGTCGTGGTGGTGACCGTCATCGTGATGGAATGGGTGGCGTGGGCCAGCCACAAATATATCATGCATGGCTGGGGCTGGGGCTGGCACCGCGACCACCATGAACCGCACAGCAACCGGCTGGAAAAAAACGATCTGTTCGGGCTGGTCGGCGCGGCGGCGGCGATTTCGCTATTTGTCTATGGCTATTATCACTCGCTGTTCCTGTGGTGGGTGGCGATTGGCATCACCTGCTATGGGCTGATTTACACGCTGATCCACGACGGGCTGGTCCATGGCCGCTATTTCAACTGGGTGCCCCGGCGCGGCTATGCCAAGCGGCTGGTTCAGGCGCACAAGCTGCACCACGCCACCATTGGCAAACAGGGCGGGGTCAGCTTTGGCTTCTTGTTCGCCCGCGATCCGGCGCGGCTGAAGGCGGAGCTGAAGACGCAGCGGCAGGCGGGGACGGCGAATGTCCGCCCGGCGGCGCTGGATTGAGCGTGGTGCGCTGGCTGGCGCTGCTGGTGCTGGCGGCGGCCAGTCCAGTCCGGGCCGATGCTGCCCCGGCTGCAGATTGCGACCGGCTGGCGGCCCACCCCGATGACCCCGATCGCGCTGCGCCGGGGGTGGCGCAGGCGGATGTGGACACCGCCGCCGCGATTGCGGCCTGCACCGCCGCCGTGGCCGCCGACCCGGCCAATGGCCGGCTGAATTACCAATTGGCCCGGGCGCTGGGCTATGCCGGGCGCGGGGCAGAGGCAGGGCCATATCGGGCGGCAGCGGTGGCGGCGGAGCATCGGCAGGCGCTGTTTGTCGTGGGCTATCTCCACCTGCTGGGCCTGAACGGTGCGCCCCGGGATGTGTGTCTGGCGGGCGATCTGATCCGCCGGTCGGCGCTGGCCGGGCGGCAGGCCGGGCTGATCGGCTTCCCCCACTGGGCGCTGGCGGGGCGGTTTGCGGGCTGTGCGGTGCCGCTGGACCGGGCGGAGCTGCGCCGCTTTCTGGACCAGGCGCTGACGGCGGCGCGTGGCAATTTTTATCAGCAAGTGGCCGTTGAGGCGCTGTTGGCCCGGCTGGCGGCGGACGGCCCCGCTGTCCCGCCGGGCGCTTGACGGCGGCGGCAAATCCCCCTAAGCGCGCCGCAGGTTTGCCGCCGGATTCGGGGGCTACCTACCAACAGCGCTTGAACATTGTCGGCGCGGATGGAGCCTCCGGGGACCAAATGTCGGTCATCCGGGGTCTTTTGCTGTTATCAGGCCGCGCCGGTTTTCGGGGCGGAGCTGCATCCACGCGGATAAAGTAACCACTGGGCGGACTGGCGGCGGTTCCCGATGCTTTCGGGGCGGCGGCTGGGCCAACCGGTCAACTAGGTGAAGCATTCATGCCCACGATTAACCAACTGGTCCGCAAGGGCCGGACGCCGCAAAAGGCGAAGTCAAAAGTGCCTGCAATGGAGGCCAACCCGCAAAAACGCGGCGTTTGCACCCGGGTGTATACCACCACCCCCAAAAAGCCAAACTCGGCGCTGCGCAAAGTGGCCAAAATCCGCCTGACCAACGCGCGCGAAGTCATCAGCTATATTCCCGGCGAAGGCCACAACCTTCAGGAACATAGTGTGGTGCTGATTCGCGGCGGCCGGGTCCGCGATCTGCCCGGCGTGCGCTATCATGTGCTGCGCGGGGTGCTGGACACCCAGGGCGTGAAAAACCGCAAACAGTCGCGTTCCAAATATGGGGCAAAGCGGCCGAAATAATCGGTCCGGTTGGGTTCATGCCCGGACAGACCGCAGCGCGGTGTCCGGGTGCAAGTTAAAGGAAAATATCCATGGCACGTCGTCGCCGTCCCGAACGCCGCGAAATCCTGCCCGATCCCCGCTTTGGGGATGAGGTGCTGACCAAATTCATGAACAGCGTGATGCTGGACGGGAAAAAGTCGGTTGCGGAAAACATTGTTTATGGCGCGCTGGAAAGCGTGGAAGCCCGGGCGAAGAAAGAGCCGCTGAGCGTGTTTCACGACGCGCTCACCAATGTCCGCCCCAATATCGAGGTCCGCAGCCGCCGGGTCGGCGGTGCCACCTATCAGGTGCCGGTCGAGGTGCGGAGCGAACGCGCGCAGGCGCTGGCGATTCGCTGGTTGATCGGGGCAGCGCGCAAGCGCAGCGAGCCGACGATGGCCGCGCGGTTGTCGGGTGAATTGCTTGACGCGTCGAACAACCGGGGCAATGCCGTGAAAAAGCGGGAAGACACGCACCGGATGGCGGAAGCCAACCGCGCCTTCAGCCATTATCGCTGGTAAGCCTTGCCCCACGCCTGAACCCACCCGTCCGTCAGGAGACACGACCATGGCCCGCAGCCATACGCTCGACAAATATCGCAACATCGGCATCATGGCGCACATCGACGCCGGGAAAACCACGACCACCGAACGCATCCTCTATTACACCGGCAAATCCTATAAAATCGGCGAAGTCCATGACGGCGCGGCGACGATGGACTGGATGGAGCAGGAGCAGGAGCGCGGGATCACCATCACCAGCGCCGCCACCACCTGTTTCTGGAACGATCACCGGATCAACATCATCGACACCCCCGGCCACGTCGATTTCACCATCGAGGTGGAGCGCAGCTTGCGGGTGTTGGACGGTGCGGTCGCCTGTTTCGACGGCGTGGCGGGGGTTGAGCCGCAATCGGAAACCGTGTGGCGCCAGGCGGACAAATATAAGGTCCCCCGGATGTGCTTCATCAACAAGCTGGACCGCACCGGGGCCAATTTTGAATATTGTGTGCAATCGATCATCGACCGGCTGGGGGCCACCCCGGCGGTGCTGTATATCCCCATCGGGATCGAGGCTGATCTGAAGGGTCTGGTCGATCTGGTCGAGAACCGGGCGATCATCTGGAAGGATGAATCGCTGGGCGCGGAGTTCTTTTACGAGGATATTCCGGCGGATCTGGCGGACAAGGCGGCGGAATATCGCGAGCGGCTGATCGAATTGGCGGTGGAGCAGGATGATGCGGCCATGGAGGCCTATCTCGATGGCACCATGCCCGACACCGCCACGCTGAAGGCGCTCATTCGCAAGGGCACGCTGGCCCAGGCCTTTGTGCCCGTTTGCTGTGGTTCGGCGTTCAAGAACAAGGGGGTTCAGCCGTTGCTGGACGCCGTGGTTGATTATCTGCCCTCGCCGCTGGACATCGAGGATGTGCAGGGCGTGAAGATGGACAGCGACGAGCCGGACAGCCGCCCGCCCGCCGACGATGCGCCGTTCAGCGCGCTGGCGTTCAAGGTGATGAACGACCCGTTCGTCGGCAGCCTGACCTTCATCCGCATCTATTCGGGCGTGCTGACCAAGGGCACCTATTTGAACTCGGTGAAGGACAAGAAGGAAAAGGTTGGCCGGATGCTGGAAATGCATGCCAATGAGCGCAAGGATGTCGACGAGGCCTTTGCCGGCGACATTATCGCGCTGGCCGGCATGAAGGAAACCACCACCGGCGATACGCTGTGCGCCGAACGCCAGCCGATTGTGCTGGAGCGGATGGAGTTCCCCGAGCCGGTGATCGAATTGTCGGTCGAACCCAAGACCAAGGCCGACCAGGAAAAAATGGGCATTGCGCTCAACCGCCTGTCGGCCGAAGACCCCAGCTTCCGGGTGTCGACCGACCATGAATCGGGCCAGACGATCATCAAGGGGATGGGCGAGCTTCACCTCGACATCATCGTTGACCGGATGAAGCGGGAATTCAAGGTTGAGGCCAATGTCGGCGCGCCGCAGGTGGCCTATCGCGAATCGCTCGCCCGGTCGGTTGACGTGGATTACACTCACAAGAAGCAATCGGGTGGTTCGGGCCAGTTTGGCCGGGTGAAGGTGACGGTGGTGCCGGGCGAGCGCGGCAGCGGCATCGTGTTCAGCGACGAGATCAAGGGCGGCAATATTCCCCGCGAATATATCCCCTCGGTGGAAAAGGGCTTTCGTGAATCGGCGGCCAATGGCCATATGATCGGCTTTCCGATCATCGATTTTGAAATCAAGCTGACCGACGGGGCCTATCACGACGTCGACTCCTCGGCGCTGGCATTTGAAATCGCCGGGCGCGCGGCGATGCGCGAAGTGGCGGCGAAAGCCGGTATCAAGCTGCTCGAGCCGGTGATGAAGGTCGAGGTGGTGACGCCGGAGGAGTTTATGGGCGATGTCATCGGCGATTTGAACAGCCGCCGGGGCCAGATCCAGGGCACCGACAGCCGGGGCAATGCCCAGGTCGTTGAGGCCCAGGTGCCGCTGGCCAATATGTTCGGCTATGTGAACCAGCTCCGCTCCTTCTCGCAGGGCCGGGCGCAATATTCGATGCAATTTTCCCATTATGAGGAAGTGCCAACGAATGTCGCCGAGGAAGTGAAGGCGAAAATGGCGTAAGCGGGCGGCGGCGGCGGCGGGGGCTTGCCTCGCCCGCCAAAGCCGACTAATGGCGGCGCCTGATTTGGCGGGCGTCCGCCGCGAATATCTGGAAATTGCCGGGCAAGATCGTCCCGGTCAGCAACAAGGGTTTGAAAATGGCAAAGGCGAAATTCGAGCGGAACAAACCGCACTGCAACATCGGCACCATCGGCCATGTGGATCACGGCAAGACGTCGCTGACCGCAGCGATTACCAAGGTGCTGGCCGAAACCACCGGCGGGGTGGCGGTGGATTTCGCCAACATCGACAAGGCGCCGGAAGAGCGGGCGCGCGGCATCACCATTTCGACGGCGCACGTCGAATATGAAACCGCAAACCGCCACTATGCCCACGTCGATTGCCCGGGCCACGCCGACTATGTGAAGAATATGATCACCGGCGCGGCGCAGATGGACGGCGCGATTCTGGTGGTGTCGGCGGCCGATGGCCCGATGCCGCAGACCAAGGAGCACATCCTGCTGGCCAAGCAGGTTGGCGTGCCGACCATGGTGGTGTTCCTGAACAAGGTGGACCAGCTGGACGACCCTGAGCTGCTGGAACTGGTGGAACTGGAAATCCGCGAAGAATTGTCGAAGCGGGATTTTGACGGCGACAATATCCCCATCATCCCCGGCTCGGCGCTCGCCGCGCTGGAAGGGCGTGACGATGCAATCGGCAAGGAAGCGATTCTGAAGCTGATGGCCGCCGTCGATGCGTGGATTCCGCAGCCGGAGCGTCCGCTGGACAAGCCGTTCCTGATGCCGATCGAAGACGTGTTCTCGATCTCGGGCCGCGGCACCGTGGTGACCGGTCGCATCGAGACCGGCATCGTCAAGGTGGGCGAAGAAGTCGAGATCGTCGGGATCAAGGACACCAAGAAAACGACGGTTACCGGTGTGGAAATGTTCCGCAAGCTGCTGGACCAGGGCCAGGCCGGTGACAATGTCGGCGCGCTGATCCGCGGCGTGGCCCGTGACGATGTCGAGCGCGGCCAGGTGCTGTGCAAGCCCGGCACGATCAAGCCGCACACCGAATTCACCTCGGAAGTCTATGTATTGTCCAAGGATGAAGGCGGGCGTCACACGCCGTTCTTTGCCAATTATCGGCCGCAATTTTACTTCCGCACCACCGACGTGACCGGCGAAGTGATTTTGCCGGAAGGCACCGAAATGGTGATGCCGGGCGACAATGTGCAACTGGCGGTCAAGTTGATTGCCCCCATCGCCATGGACCAGGGCCTGCGCTTCGCAATTCGCGAAGGTGGCCGGACCGTCGGCGCAGGGGTTGTGGCGACGATCACAAAGTAATATAGGCACAGCAGCCGCCCGGATCGGACTGATTCGGGCGGCTTGCTATTTTGATGGAACCCGCCGTCTCCGGTTGGAAGGTGGTTGGTTCGGGGTTGAAGGCCAATGCAGCGCAGATGCGGTGCGGCGGCCATGCTCTTTCACATCGTCAACGGGAATCGACTGGAACAGTCATGGAAACGCAGAATATCCGTATTCGCCTGAAGGCTTTTGATCACCGTGTGCTGGATCAGGCCACCAATGACATTGCGGAAACCGCGCGCCGGACCGGCGCGCTGATCCGGGGTCCGATTCCCTTGCCGACCGGGATGGAGCGCTTCACCGTCAACCGTGGCCCGCATATCGACAAAAAGTCGCGGGAACAGTTTGAGGTGCGGACCCACAAGCGGCTGCTGGACATTGTCCAGCCCACCCCGCAGACCGTCGATGCCCTGATGAAGCTCGATCTGGCTGCGGGCGTGAATGTCGAGATTAAGCTGGCGTAAGCCGGTGTTGCCCCGGCCTTTGCCGGGGCAAAATATTGTTCCGGGCGCGATGCCCGGGTCTCTATCGGCTGGTTCCGCCAGCGCCACGATAGGGGTGGATACCGCCGGACGCGCCCCATGGGGTGCACCAAGTCCGGGCTGAGTCCCCCGTCACGCCAGTGAGCAATCACTGGCACTCAGCCCGGACGGGGCCGCAGCAGAAAAATCGGGTTGGCATGCCGGTCGGGATGGTCCCGTTCGGCCTCTGTGTTGAGGAGTATGGTCATGCGAACTGGCGTGATCGCGCGGAAAATGGGGATGACCCGGCTGTTTCAGGATGACGGCCGCCATGTCCCGGTGACGGTGCTGAGCCTTGAGGGGTGTCAGGTTGTGGCCGTGCGCGACAAGGATCGGGACGGTTATACCGCCATCCAGCTTGGTGCGGGCAGCGCCAAGGCGAAAAATCTGACCAAGCCTGAGCGTGGCCATTTTGCCAAGGCCGAGGTCGAGCTGAAGGCCCGGCTGGTCGAGTTCCGCGTGGCCGATGATGCGGTTCTGGACGTTGGCGCGACCATCGCCGCCGACCATTTTGTGCCGGGCCAGATTGTCGATGTTCAGGGCGTGACTCAGGGCAAGGGCTTTGCCGGGGCGATGAAGCGCTGGAACTTTGGTGGGCTGCGCGCGTCGCACGGCGTGTCGCTCAGCCACCGCTCGCACGGCTCGACCGGCAACCGGCAAGACCCGGGCAAGGTGTTCAAGAACAAGAAAATGGCGGGCCATATGGGCGCGCGCAACCGCACCCAGCAAAATCTGGAGGTCGTCCGCACCGATGTCGAGCGCGGGCTGATTTTCGTCAAGGGGTCGGTCCCCGGCAGCAAGGGCGGCTGGCTTCAGGTCAGCGATGCGGTGAAATTGCCGCGCCACCCCGAGGCGCCCTATCCGGCGGGGCTGAAGGCGGCTGCGGCGGCTGAAACCCCGGCAGCGCCCGAGACCGAAACCGTGATCGAAGCTGGTGTCGCTGACACCGCACAGGAGTCCTGATCATGAAGATCAAGGTTCAGACCATCGATGGTGCCGCTGGCGGCGACCTGGAACTGAATGACGCCATTTTCGGCGTCGAACCGCGCGCGGATATTCTGCACCGGGTCGTGACCTGGCAATTGGAAAAGCGGCGGGGCACCGCGCGCGGCGCGCGGGAGCGGAGCGAAGTCGCCCGCACCGGCAAGAAATATGGCCGGCAAAAGGGTGGCGGCACCGCCCGCCATGGTGACCGGCGGGCCCCGATTTTCATCGGCGGCGGCAAGGCCCATGGCCCGCGCGTGCGTGATTTTGGCCACTCGCTGAACAAGAAAATCCGCGCGCTCGGCCTGAAAATGGCGCTGTCTGACAAGGCGCGCGGCGGCAAATTGCTGGTCGTGGACAGTCTGGAATTGGCGGATGCCAAGACCAAGGCGCTGGCGGGCCAGCTTGGCAAGCTGGAGCTTGGCGGCCGCGCCTTGTTCATCGACGGCACGGCGGTTGCGCCCAGCTTTGCGCTGGCGTCGGCCAATTTGGTCGGGGTGGACTCGCTGCCCGCGATTGGCGCGAATGTATATGACATCTTGCGCGCCGAAACGCTGGTGCTGACCCGCGCGGCGGTTGAACAGCTCGAAGCCCGCTGCGGCACCGAAGGGGCGAAATAATGGCAAAGGCAAAAACCATCGACGCCCGGCATTATGACGTGATCGTCGCGCCGGTCATTACCGAGAAATCGACGATGCTGAGCGAGTTTAACGCGGTGGTGTTCAAAGTGGCACCGGACGCGACCAAGCCCGCGATCAAGGCAGCGGTCGAGGCCCTGTTCGATGTGAAGGTGACCAAGGTCAACACGCTGATCGTGAAGGGCAAGACCAAGCGGTGGAAGGGCAAGCCCTATACCCGCAGCGACGTCAAAAAGGCGGTTGTGACGCTGGCCGAGGGCCAGTCGATCGACGTGACCACCGGCGTCTGATCGCGGCAGGAACGGGAAAAGCACAATGGCACTGAAAACCTATAACCCGACCAGCCCCGGCCAGCGCGGCCTGATTCTGGTTGACCGGTCCAAATTGTTCAAGGGCAAGCCAGTCAAGGCATTGACCGAGGGCAAGCACAAGAGTGGCGGCCGCAACAACAAGGGTCATGTGACCTCGCGCGGCATCGGCGGCGGGCACAAGCAGCGGTATCGCATCATTGATTTCAAGCGGCGCAAATGGGACATGCCGGCCACGGTCGAGCGGCTGGAATATGACCCCAACCGCACCGCGTTCATCGCGCTGGTGAAATATGCCGACGACACGCTGACCTATGTGTTGGCGCCGCAGCGGCTGGCGGTTGGCGACACCATCATCGCGGGCAAGAAAACCGACGTGAAGCCGGGCAATGCGATGGAGCTGAGCCAGATGCCGGTTGGCACCATCGTCCACAATGTGGAGATGAAGCCGGGCAAGGGCGGCCAGATCGCCCGGGCGGCGGGCAATTATGCCCAGGTCGTGGGCCGTGATCGCGGGCTGGTGATTGTCCGGCTGAACAGCGGCGAACAACGCTATATTCGCGGCGATTGCATGGGCACGGTGGGCGCGGTGTCGAACCCCGACAATGGCAACCAGAATTTTGCCAAGGCCGGGCGCACCCGTTGGTCGGGCAAGCGGCCGTTGACGCGCGGTGTGGCCAAGAACCCGGTCGATCACCCCCATGGCGGCGGCGAAGGCCGCACCTCGGGCGGCCGTCACCCGGTCACCCCGTGGGGCAAGCCGACCAAGGGTGCCCGCACCCGTTCGAACAAATCGACCGACAATATGATTATCCGGTCGCGTCACGCAAAGAAGAAGAGGTAAGCCATGGCACGCTCGGTCTGGAAGGGTCCGTTTGTTGACCTGCATCTGCTGAAGAAAGCCGAAACGGCGCAGGACGGGGGCAGCAGTGCGCCCATCAAAACCTGGTCGCGCCGGTCGACGATTTTGCCGCAGTTCGTGGGCTTGACCTTCAATGTCTACAACGGCCGCAAATTTGTGCCGGTGTCGGTGAACGAAGATATGGTGGGCATGAAATTGGGTGAATTTGCGCCGACGCGTTATTTCCCCGGCCATGCCGCCGACAAGAAGGGCAAACGCTGATGGGCAAGGCAAAATCACCCCGCCGCGTGGGCGACAATGAGGCGCTGTCCGTCGGCACCCAGATCAAGGGTTCGGCGCAAAAGCTGGGCCTGGTCGCCGCGCTGATCCGGGGCCGCAAGGTCGGCGACGCGATGAACATCCTGAGCTTCTCGAAGCGGGCGATGGCGGTTGACGTGCGCAAGGTGCTGGCCAGCGCGGTCGCCAATGCGGAAAACAACCACAATCTGGATGTCGATGCGTTGATCGTGTCGGAAGCCAGCGTGGGCAAGTCCATTTCGCTCAAGCGTTTTGCCGCGCGGGGCCGGGGCAAATCGTCGCGGATCGTCAAGCCGTTCAGCCGCATTCGCATTGTCGTTCAGGAAAGAGAAGAGGCGTAACATGGGCCAGAAGAGCAATCCGATTGGCCTGCGCCTGCAGGTTAACCGCACCTGGGACAGCCGCTGGTTCGCCGAGGGCAATGACTATGGGCGGATGCTGATCGAGGATCTGAAAATCCGCACCTTCATCTTCAAGACGCTGCCCCAGGCGGCGATTTCGAAGGTGGTGATCGAGCGCCCGGCCAAGCTGTGCCGTGTGTCCATCTATGCCGCGCGCCCCGGGGTGATTATCGGCAAAAAGGGCAGCGACATTGAAAAGCTGCGCGGCCAGCTTGCCAAATTCACCAAGAGCGATGTCAGCCTGAACATTGTCGAGATTCGCAAGCCGGAAGTCGACAGCCGGTTGGTGGCGCAGGGCATTGCCGACCAGCTTGTGCGCCGGGTGGCGTTCCGCCGGGCGATGAAGCGGGCGGTGCAATCGGCGATGCGGCTGGGCGCAGAGGGCATTCGGATCAATTGTGCGGGCCGGCTGGGCGGGGCGGAAATCGCCCGGACCGAATGGTATCGCGAGGGCCGGGTGCCGCTGCACACGCTGCGCGCCAATGTCGATTATGCCGAGGCCGAGGCGCTGACCGCTTATGGCATTTGCGGCATCAAGGTGTGGATTTTCAAGGGCGAGATTTTGGGCCACGACCCGTCCGCCACCGACCGGTTGATGCTGGATGCGCAAACATCCGGCGTCCGCCCGGCGCGATAGGATCAGATCATGCTGCAACCGAAAAAAACCAAGTTTCGCAAGGCGTTCAAGGGCCGCATCCATGGCAATGCCAAGGGTGGGACTGACCTCAACTTTGGCTCATACGGGCTGAAGGCGATGGAGCCGGAGCGGATTACCGCCCGCCAGATCGAGGCGGCCCGCCGGGCGATCAGCCGCGCGATCAAGCGGCAGGGGCGGCTGTGGATCCGGATTTTCCCGGATGTGCCGGTGTCGTCCAAGCCAGCCGAAGTGCGGATGGGCAAGGGCAAGGGCGCGCCGGAATTCTGGGCCGCGCGGGTGAAGCCGGGCCGGATTTTGTTTGAACTGGACGGAGTGACCGGGCCGGTGGCAGCGCTGGCGTTTGAGCGCGCCGCGATGAAATTGCCGATCAAGACGAAGGTTGTGGCCCGGCTGGGCGACACGTCGCATCTGGAAGGTTAAGACGATGGCATTGGCAAAAATCACCGATCTGCGCGCCCAGAGCGACGATCAACTGGCCGAAGCGCTGGGCAATTTGAAGCGGGAGGCGTTCAACCTGCGCTTTCAGGCGGCAACTGGCCAGTTGGAGCGGGCCGCCCGGGTGAAAGAGGTGCGCCGCGAGATCGCCCGCATCAAGACCCTGCAAACCGAGCGCACGCGCTCGGCCGTGAATTGAGGAGCCCGACATGCCGAAGCGTATTTTGACCGGGGTCGTGGTGTCCGACAAGGGCGACAAGACGGTGGTGGTGAAGGTGGAGCGCAAGGTGAAGCACCCGCTCTATGGCAAGATCATCCGTCTGTCGAAAAAATATCATGCCCATGACGAGACCAACAGCGTCAAGGCGGGCGAGACGGTGCGGATCGAGGAGACCCGTCCGATGTCCAAGCTGAAAACCTGGCGGGTGCTGGACGGCGCCGCTGGCGACGTGGCTGAGGCGGCGGTCGAGGGCTGAGGCCCAGCGAGATTCACGGAACCGCCGGGGCTGTCCCGGTAGGCCAAATTTGAAAAGGAAGTGCATCGATGATCCAGATGCAGTCACAATTGGAAGTTGCTGACAACAGCGGCGCAAAGCGGGTGCAGTGCATCAAGGTGCTGGGCGGGTCAAAGCGCCGCACCGCCGGGGTCGGCGATGTGATCGTCGTGTCGGTGAAGGAAGCCCAGCCGCGCACCAAGGTCAAAAAGGGCGACGTGCACCGCGCGGTGATCGTTCGCACCGCCAAGGAAGTGCGCCGCGCCGATGGGACCGTCATTCGGTTCGACGGCAATGCGGCGGTGCTGATCAACAAGAGCCAGGAGCCGATCGGCACCCGGATCTTTGGCCCGGTGGTCCGCGAATTGCGCGGCAAGGGCTTTATGAAGATCATCAGCCTGGCCCCGGAGGTGTTGTAATCATGGCGATGGCAAAGATCAAAAAGGGCGACACCGTCGTGGTCCTGTCCGGCAAGGACAAGGGCAAGACCGGTGAAGTGACCAAAAGCCTGCCCAAGGATGGCAAGCTGGTGGTGGCGGGCGTGAACATCATCACCCGCCACAAAAAGCCGACTCAGGCCGATCCGCAAGGTGGGCTGGAGCGCCGCGAGGCCCCGCTGGCCGCGTGCAAGGTGGCGATTGCCGATCCCAAGGACGGCAAGCCAACCCGGGTCCGGTTTGAAGAGCGCGATGGCAAAAAGGTCCGGGTGGCCGTGAAATCCGGGGAGACGATCAGTGGCTGACACCTATATTCCCCGGATGAAAAGCCGGTATGACGAGACCATCATCGCCGCGATGACCGAAAAATTCGGCTATAAAAACGCGATGGAAGTGCCCCGCATCGAAAAAATCACCCTGAACATGGGTGTGGGCGATGCGGTGCAGGACAAGAAAAAGGTCGATGTCGCCGCTGCCGAAATGGAATTGATCGCGGGCCAGAAGCCGGTGATCGCGCGCGCCAAAAAGTCGATCGCCCAGTTCAAGCTGCGCGAGGGCATGCCCATCGGCTGCAAGGTCACGCTGCGCCGTGAGCGGATGTATGAATTTCTGGACCGGCTGATTACCATCGCCATGCCCCGCATCCGCGACTTTCGCGGCGTGTCGGCGACCAGTTTCGACGGGCGCGGCAATTATGCGATGGGCTTGAAGGAACAGATTATCTTCCCCGAAATCAGCTATGACCGCATCGACCAGGTGCGCGGCATGGACGTGATCGTCACCACCAGCGCGAAGACGGATGATGAAGCGCGCGAACTGCTGCGGCTGTTCGGCTTTCCCTTCCCGCTTCCCGCGCAGGACAAGGCAGCGGCCTGATCCCTTTGGGTCGGGTCTCTGTCCTCCACCTTGAAGGAAAGAGAACTTAAGTCATGGCGAAACTGAGTTCAGTGAACAAAAATGAGCGGCGCAAGCAACTGGTGAAAAAATATGCCGGTCGCTACGCCAAGTTGAAGGCGGTGGCGAACGACAAGTCGCTGGACGAGGGCGAGCGGTTGATGGCGCGCCTGAAGCTGGCGGAAATCCCCCGCAACGGCAATCCCACCCGGGTTCGCAACCGCTGCGAACTGACCGGACGGCCCCGCGGTTATTACCGCAAATTCCGGCTCTGCCGCGTGCAGCTGCGTGATCTGGCCAACAAGGGCCTGATCCCCGGTGTCGTGAAATCGAGCTGGTAAGGAACGACCAATGGCAATGACCGATCCCCTGGGTGATATGCTCACCCGCATCCGCAATGGCCAGCAGGCCAAGAAGGACAGCGTGTTGACCCCGGCGTCGACCCTGCGCGTCCGCGTGCTCGATGTGCTGCAACGCGAAGGCTATATTCGCGGCTATAGCGAGGAGCCGCTGGGCTCGCGCGGCCAGCACAAGGGCATCCGCATCGAGCTGAAATATTTCGAGGGCCAGCCCGCGATTCAGCATGTCGCCCGCGTGTCCAAGCCTGGCCGCCGGATTTATTCCGGGTCGAAGGAATTGCCGGTGGTCCGCAACGGGCTGGGCATCACGATTGTGTCCACCCCGCGCGGCGTGTTGTCCGATGTCGAGGCGCGCGACTTGAATGTCGGCGGCGAAGTGCTGGCGGAGGTGTTCTGATGTCACGCATTGGCAAAAAAGCGGTTCCCATTCCCGGCGGCGTGACCGCGTCGATTGCGGATGGGGTGTTGTCGGTGAAGGGGCCGAAGGGTGCGCTGACCCTGACGCTGGTGCCGGACATCAGCTATGAGGTCGAGGGCGCGCAGATTGCGGTGAAGCCTGCCAACAACAGCAAAGCGGCACGCGCCTTTTGGGGCATGCAGCGCACCTTGGTGCAAAATCTGGTTACCGGCGTCAGTGATGGCTTTTCCAAGGTGCTGGAAATCACCGGGGTCGGCTATCGCGCCAGCGCGCAGGGCCGGATGCTGAAGCTGCAACTGGGCTATAGCCACGACGTCGATTATGCGGTGCCCGATGGTATCGAGATCAAGACGCCGGACAATACCACGGTCGAAATCAGCGGCATCGACAAGCAAAAGGTCGGTCAGGTCGCGGCAGAAATTCGCAAATGGCGCAAGCCTGAACCCTATAAGGGCAAGGGCATCAAATATCGCGGCGAATTCATCTTCCGCAAAGAAGGCAAGAAGAAATAAGCCATGGCACATCTCAACCCCTTTCAAAAACGCCGTCAACGGGTTCGCACCCAATTGCGCCTGCGCGGCGGTGGTCGCCCGCGTTTGTCGGTGCATCGCTCTGGTCGGCATATTTATGCGCAACTGATCGACGATGCCTCGGGCCGCACCCTGGCTTCGGCCTCGACGCTGGAAAAGTCGGTGCGTGACCAGACCGGCGCAACCACGGCGGCGGCGGCCGAGGTCGGCAAGCGCCTGGCCGCAGCGGCCCAGGCGGCTGGCGTGACCCAGGTGGTGTTCGATCGGGGCGGATTTCTGTTCCATGGCCGCATCAAGGCGCTGGCCGACGGCGCGCGCGAAGGCGGATTGGAGTTTTGATGATGAGTGATGAACTGAACCCCGCCGCCGCTGGCGCTGATGGCGCTGCACCCAATGCCGGCCCCAATGCCGCCCCCGGCGCGCCGCGTGGCCGTGGCCGCACCGGCGGTGGCCGCGATGGTGGCCGTGACGGTGGCCGTGGCCGCCGCGATGACCGGCGCGGGTCAA
>DAIUBZ010000015.1:0-4758 GCA_036846445.1 Sphingopyxis sp.
TTGTGTTGCCGCGATTTCCGAGCCGTCAGATGATGCCATCTGACTGGAAATCGCTCTAGGCCGGGCGCGCCGCCAGTTCGGCTCCCGCCCGAAATGGCAGCAACACTGCGCCGTGCCGCGCCGGAAAATCCCGCACCGGGGCCAATATATCCATCCCCGGCCAGTCAGGCAGCGCCCCCTGGCCCGCCAGCCAATGCGCCACCGCATCGCGCGCTGCGGCCAAATCATGCGCGGCCAGCCCCGGCACCTGCCGGGCAAACACCGCCGCCGCCGCCTGCCCCAACGCACAGGCGCTGACCGTCATCCCCGCCGCACTGACCCGGCCATCACCGTCCAAGCTCAGCCCCAATGCGATCTCGCTGCCGCACAGGGCGGCCCGAAAAATGTCCCAGCGGTCCGGCTCCGCCAACGGCCGGTATTTGCTGCATTCGACCGCCAGCGCCAGCACCGCCCGGTTGTAGAGCGGCGGCTGACGACCGGAGGCTGGCGGAAGTTTAGCGGCCATTGGCTTCGCCTGCTGCCTTGCGCTCGGCCACCACCTTGCTGATTGCGGCGGCACTGGCGGACATTGCCGGATAGCTGCGGCTGGCCAGCATCCAGCCGGGGCGGGCGCCGGGGGTGGCCAGATCATAGAACATCGTCACCAGCATAAAGCCAATCGCAGCCAGCAACAGGCCCTTCACCGCGCCAAAGCCCGCACCCAGCCCCCGGTCCAGCCCGCCGACCATGGATCTGCGGCTGCGCTGCCCGATCCGGCGCGAGGCAAAGCGGCCAACCCCAAACACCCCGCCGAACAGCAGAATGAACGCCAGCAACGCCCCGCCACCGCCAATCTGGGCGTTGGCCCAGCCGGTCACCGGGGCGTGCAGTGCCCACACCGCCGCCAGCGCCATCACCCACGCGACCAAACTCAGCAATTCCTGCACCAAGCCATTCATAAAGCCGCGCAATGCGCCGCCGCCAACCAGAAACAGCACCAACACATCCATCGCGGTCAAATCGCCCATGGCCAGTCTGCTAGCCGCGCCCCAGCATCAAATCAACCAATTCGCCGAGCCGGCCAAAGCTGGTTACGCCCATTCCGTCCACTGCCGCCTGACGCGGCGGGGTCCAGCCCCGCGCAAAGCCCAGCTTCGCGGCCTCGCGCAGCCGCAGCGGCGCGTGGGCGACCGGGCGCACCTCGCCCGACAGCGCCACCTCGCCAAAGGCAATGCAATCGGCCGCAACTGGCCGCTGGCTGAACGCCGACACCAGCGCCGCCGCCACCGCCAAATCCGCCGCCGGATCGGTCAGCCGATAGCCACCCGCGATATTCAGATACACCTCCGCCGTGCCCAGCGACAGGCCGCACCGTGCCTCCAGCACCGCCAGCAGCATCGCCAGCCGCCCGCTGTCCCAGCCCACCACCGCCCGGCGCGGGGTGGCCCCGCTGGCCAGCCGCACGGTCAGCGCCTGGACCTCGACCAGCACCGGGCGCGTGCCTTCCAGCGCGGGAAACACCACCGCGCCCGGCACATCGCCCGCCCGATCGGTCAGAAACAGGCTGGACGGATTGCCAACCTCGGCCAGCCCCGCCTCGTTCATCGCGAAGACGCCGATTTCCTCGGTCCCGCCAAAGCGGTTTTTCACCGCTCGCAAAATCCGATATTGGTGGCTGCGCTCGCCCTCGAATGCCAGCACCGTGTCCACCATATGCTCCAGCACGCGCGGCCCGGCCAGGCTGCCATCCTTGGTCACATGGCCCACCAGCACCAGCGCACAGCCGCTGCCCTTGGCATAGCGGACCAGTTCCTGGGCACAGGCGCGCACCTGTGACACGGTGCCAGCGGCGCCCTCGATCAAATCGCTGTGCATCGTCTGAATCGAATCGATCACCAGCAATTCGGGCGGCGGCCCGGCGGCCAGCGTCGCCAAAATGTCGCGCACGCTGGTCGCGCTGGCCAGCCCAACCGGCGCATCGCCCAGCCCCAGCCGCTGGGCGCGCAGCCGCACCTGTGCCGCCGCTTCCTCACCCGAAATATAGGCGGCGCGCCGCCCGCTCAGCGCCAGATGCCCGGCGACCTGAAGCAGCAGCGTGGATTTGCCAATGCCGGGATCGCCGCCGATCAGCACCGCCGACCCGGCGACAAAGCCGCCGCCCAGCGCCCGGTCAAATTCGGCAAGGCCGCTGGCCAGCCGGGGCGGCAGCACCACCGGGGCCGCCAGCGATTCCAGCGCAAACACCGTGCCGCCGCTGTCCAGATTGTGGCGCGCGGCAAAGGCGCTCGGCCCGGCCTCCGCCACCAGGCTGTTCCACGCGCCACAGTCGCCACACTGGCCTTGCCAGCGGGCCGCCACCGCGCCACATTGCTGGCACACAAAGCGGGATTTCACCTTTGCCATCGGCGATCTGTTTAAGGGAACAAATAATGAACGACAAGCATTTTGTCGTCGGACCGGACAATGGCCTGATCAGCCCTGGTTCATCAGGCCCAGCTCATATCGCGGGGATGGACATGAACCGCCGCCGCTTCGCCGCCCTGACTGCCGCCGCCGCGCTGGTGCCGCTGGCCGGTTGTGCCGTCAATCCGCGCTACAGTCTGGCCGAGGCGATCCGCCGCCTGCTGACCCTGTCGGCACAGCGGGCATTCGACACGCTGCTGGCCCCCGGCGGCTTTTATGACAGCGGTACCGCGCGGATTGTCCTGCCGCCGGAACTGGGCGGGCCCGGCGCGTCATCAGCGCTGGCGGCGGCGCTCCGCTTTGGTCCGGTCAAGGACCGGCTGGCCTTTGCCGCCAACCGCGCGGCGGCACGCGGGGCCGAACGGGCGGCGCCGGTGCTGGCGGATGCGGTGCTCAGCTTTTCCATCGAAGATGCCGCCGCGATCGTCGGCGGCGGATCAGCGGCGGCGACCGAAGCGCTGGAACGGGCGCTTGGGCGCAGTCTGGTCGGGGTGATGTTCCCGGTGGTCGACGATACGCTGCGGCTCGCGGAAACCGATGCGGTGGCCCAGGCGCTGCGGCTGGTGACCGGATTTGATGTGGCCAGCCTGGCCCGCACGGTTGCGGATCAGTCCCACGCCATCCTGTATCGCACCATTGCCGCGCAAGAGGCGGCGGTTCGCGCCGATCCCGCCGCGACCCGCGATCCATTGCTGATCGCGGCGTTTGGCGCGGCCAGGCTGCGCCAGCAATAGCCAAAGCGGACGGTTTGTCGCAGTTTAGCGGCAATTAACCCATCGCTGCTAGTCCTCGGGACCCATGCCCATCGCACGGCCCTAAGGGACGCCCAATGCCAGCCGAATTGCGCCAGAAATTGCAAGCCGACGCCAGCACCGAACCGGACAACCGGTCGCTGGCAACCGGGCGGATCTTGCGCTGGCTGGGGGTGCGCGGCGGGTCGAGCGGCGAAGCGGGCCTCAGGGTCTATCAAACGCTCGTCGCCGCGATGGTCAATGGCTTTACCGGAATTTGCGCGCTGATCGTTGCCGGATGGCTGGTTCACACCCCTCCGAGCGCGGCGCTGGCGGACAATGTCGCAATCTTGCTGGCTGGGGTGGCGGCGCTGACCTGTGACCTTGCCGCGATGCTGTTGCTGCCCCGCATCGGCTGGGCCAAATTGTCGGTCAACCGCCGGTTGGCGGCGGCGGCGCTGCTGGGGGCCGGGGCCTCGGCGGGCTGGGGCGCTGCACTGGGTGCGGTAATGATGGCGGGCGACGCGCCCGGCGCTGCGCCCCCGCTGCTGGCCGCGGTGATTGTTCTGCCCGCACTATTGGGGCTGGTATCGGGGCTGGCGATCCCGATGATCTGCCTGTCACGGGCGCTGGCATTGGTGGTCGGCTGTCTGGTGGTGCAGGGACCGAGCGCGGAACTGGCCGTGCTGGCCATGGGCTGCGCGCTGCTGACCGGGCTGGCGACCATCCTGTCGGCCATGCGCATCCAGATTGATGCCGACCGCATCAGCGCGGAGCGGCGGGGCCAGATTTGCGCGGCGATGATTGCCGCCTATGAAGCGCAAGGCCGGGGCTGGCTGTGGCAAACCAATGCGCGCGGGCGGCTGACCTACATTGGTGATGCCGCCGCTGCCCAATTCGGCAGCACCGCCAACGCGCTGATCGGCACCCATTTTGCGTCGCTGCTCACCAACCGGACCGCCAGCGGCTTTGATGAAAATCAGGCCGACCAGCAAATCACCTTCCAATTGGGCGCCGGGCTGGGCTTTGCCGATCTGATGATGCAATCGCCCGGCAGCGATGACCGCTGGTGGTCCGTGTCGGGCACGCCGATTCTGGACGACCATGGCCGGTGCATCGGCTTTAATGGCAGCGTCCGCGACCTGACCGCCAGCGAACGGGCGGGAGCGGACGCCAGCCGCCTTGCCAAGTTCGACAGTTTGACCGGCTTGCCCAACCGCGCGTCGATTCGCCAGTCGCTGGCCGATCTGCTGGGTACGGACGGTCTGAAAACCCCCAATTGCGGGCTGTTCATGCTCGACCTCGACCGTTTCAAAGCGGTCAATGACACGCTGGGCCATCCGGTTGGCGATGCGTTGTTGCGGATCGTTGCGCAGCGGTTGGCGCGGGTGGTGGGCAATGGCGGCACCGTGGCGCGGCTGGGCGGCGATGAATTTGTGGTCCTGTTGCCCGATGGCCGTAACCGGGCCCAGTTGGCCCAACTGGCAGAGGCGATCATCTCCCGCCTGTCCCTGCCCTATGTGGTGGACGATACCACCATCCAAATTGGCGCAACCGTCGGCATCGCCGTCGCCCCCACCGACGG
>DAIUBZ010000015.1:4858-16110 GCA_036846445.1 Sphingopyxis sp.
ATGGTCAGCCTGGCCCGCAATCTGGGGATGGTGACTGTGGCGGAAGGGGCCGAGACCCTGGACGAGTTGCAGACCATCCGCGCCATGGGCTGCGACCAGATTCAGGGGTATATTTTCGGCCACCCGATGGACGCTGCGGCGGCGGCGCGGCGGGCGGCGGCCAGCGCGTCGCCCGTGCCCCACAGCCGGCCCCGCCCCCGGCCCGAACGGGTGGCGCTGCTGCGCGCGGGAACCCTGCTGACCGAGGGCCAGCGGCTGAAGGCAAAAATCCGCAATCTGTCTGCGCGCGGTGCGCTGGTAGAGGTGGCGGGCGATGTGCCGATTGGCCAGCAAATCATGCTGGAGCTGGCCGATGGCTGGGAATTTGCGGGCGAGGTGCGCTGGCGGCGCGGCCACCGGCTGGGGCTGAACTTTGCCGCCACTGTTGATGTTCACGGCGTGGTGAGCGGGGCGATGGCCCCGCCCCGTGCGCCGGACGCCGCGCCAGCCGAACCGGAAATTGAGACCAGCCCCGCCACAGCCATCAATATCGTCCCCCTGCCCGCGCCGCCTGAACTGCAACCAGCGGCGCCAGCAGCCACAGCCCCGCCGCAGCCAGCCGCCGACCCCCAAGCCCAGCCGCAGCGGCGGCGGCATCCGCTGCGCCGCGCGGGCTGACCACCGCGTCCCCCAGGGGGCAAGCCCCTGGTATCTGCCGCAGGGGCCAGGCCCCAAGTGTCAGCGGCCGCAAAATTGCCTATAGCGATGAGCGGGCGAGTCGGAGTGGTCCGCCGCCAGTCCAGCAAGGGGCACAGTCATGAAATTTTTTGTCGATACCGCCGATACCGCCGCCATCGCCGAACTGGCCGCCACCGGCCTGCTCGACGGGGTGACGACCAACCCTTCGCTGATCGCCAAATCGGGGCGCGACTTTATCGAGGTGACGCGGGAAATCTGTGGGCTGACCAGCGGGCCGGTGTCGGCGGAGGTGGTGGCGCTGGACCATGAAACCATGCTGCGCGAGGCCGAGATACTGCGCAAAATCGCCGACAATGTGTGCATCAAAGTGCCGTTGACCCTCGACGGTCTGAAAACCTGCCGCGCGCTCAGCAATGACGGCACGATGGTCAATGTCACCCTGTGCTTTTCGGCGGCGCAGGCCCTGCTGGCGGCAAAGGCCGGCGCCGCATTCGTGTCGCCCTTTGTGGGCCGCCACGACGACAATGGCTTTGACGGCATGGCGCTGATCGACGACATCCGCCTGATTTACGACAATTATGACTATGGCACCGAGATATTGGTGGCCAGCGTGCGCCACGGCATCCATGTGCTGGAAGCCGCCAAAATCGGTGCCGACGTCATCACTGCCCCGCCCGCCGTCATCAAGGGGCTGGTGAAACATATTTTGACCGACAAGGGAATTGAGGCGTTTATGGCGGACTGGGCAAAAACCGGACAATCCATCGGCTGACGACCGGGCGCCACGCAGACTGGCTCCCCGAGTAGGATTCGAACCTACGGCCATTCGATTAACAGTCGAATGCTCTACCGCTGAGCTATCGGGGATCGGCCATGTCTTGCCTTTGCCCCTGTTCCTTGCCGCCGTGCGCGCCAATTTGCAAGGGGGTCAGACAATAAACTGTTCCAGCGCGATGCGCTCGTCCAGCCCCTGATCGGGGTCGAACATCAAACTGAGCGGTCGGGCGCGGTCGATGCTGATTTCAACCGAGGCGACATCGCGGATTTCCCGCTGGTCCGCCACCGCGCTGACCGGGCGTTTCGCTGGTTCGCCGACATTGAACCGCACCGCGCTCGATTCAGGCAAAATCGCCCCGCGCCAGCGCCGGGGCCGAAACGGGCTGATCGGCGTCAGCGCCAGCATCCCGGAATCCAGCGGCAAAATCGGGCCGTTGGCGGACAGATTATAAGCGGTCGAGCCAGCCGGGGTGGCCACCATCGCCCCGTCACAGGTCAGTTCGTCGATCATCGACCGTCCGCCAACCATCACCTCCAGCTTGGCCGCCTGCCGCGTTTCGCGCAGCAGGCTGATTTCGTTGATCGCCGACACCTGCCGCCGCTCGCCCGACAAGGTGGTGATAATGCCGTTGAGCGGATAGATGGCCGACCGATTCGCCGCCGCCATCCGCTCGATCAGCAACTCGGCGCGAAATTCGTTCATCAAAAAGCCGACGCTGCCCCGGTTCATCCCGAACACCGGCAATATTCGGCGGCTGTCGAGCATCTGGTGCAGCACTGACAACAGAAAACCATCGCCGCCCAGCGCCACCACCAATTCGGCATCCTGCGGCTCGACAAAGTGATAGGCGCGGCGCAGCACCGCCTCCGCCTCGCGCGCGCCGGGGGTGGGCGATGCGACCAGTGCGATTGCGTCCACCATCACCAATGCCCCTCAGCCCGCGCCGACCGCTGTTGCCGCCGCGTGCCAAGGCCTAGGCACCGGCAATGGCTTGTCAAGCAAAGCCTGCTAAGCAGTCCCCCATGAGCCAAGCCGACCCCCACCCCGATTCCCACCCCGATTCCCACGCCAATTCCTGCGCGCCCGCTGCCCCTGTGATCCCCGCAGCCCCAGAATCGCTGGCCCGCTGGCAGGCGGCGGGCGGGCGGGCCGCCGCGCTGATCCAGATCGACCAGATGGCAAGGATCAACCACAGCGGCGGGGTGGCCGGGGGCGATGCGGTGCTGGCGGAAATCGCCCGGCGGCTGGCCAGCTTTGCCGCCGCGCAATATGGGCCGGATTCCCATTTGGCCAGGCTGGATGGCCCTCGTTATCTGTTGTTGCCGCCGCCCGCCACCTCGCTGGCGGCGATGCAGGCGCAGGAACGGGCGCTGCATGCAGTGCTCGCCCAGCCGATGGTCGGCGATCCGGCGGGCCGCCTGTCCGCGCGGGTGGCGATTTTCGGCCTGGGTGCGGGCCAAAGCGCCGCCGATGCGCTGGCGCAGGCGATGCCACAGCTTGCCCGGGCGACGGCGGCGCGCGATGGCGCGCAGGTGAAAACCGCCATCACCGGCGGCGAAGTGGCGGCGGTGTATCAGCCGCAATATGCCATGGCCGACGGCAGGGTGGTGGGGGTGGAGGCGCTGGTGCGCTGGCATCACCCTGAATATGGGGCGCTGGGGGCCGCGCCGCTGGTCACGGCAGCACGGGTGGCGGGGATGGAGCGGCAATTGACCGACCATGTTCATGCGCTGGTGCTGGCCGAGGTGGCGGCATGGCCCGCCGCGCTGGCGGGCACGCGGGTGGCGCTGAACATCACCGCCGCCGACCTTGGCGACCCCGGCTTTGCCCGCCGCTTTGCCCAGCAATTGGCCGCCCACGGTCTGTCCGCCGCCCGCTTCACCATGGAATTGACCGAACAGGCGATGCTCGACGATCCCGCCAGCGCGGCGGACCAGTTGGCCGAAGTACGGGCAATGGGCTGCCGGGTGGCGATTGATGACTTTGGCACCGGCTACAGCTCGCTGGCGCTGCTCGCCCAACTGCCGATCGATTATCTCAAGATTGATGCCGGCTTCACCCGGCTGCTGGATGGCAGCAACCGCGACCGGATTGTCGTGCGCGCGATTGTCGAACTGGCTGGCGCGCTGGGGCTTGGGGTGATTGCCGAAGGGGTGGAGACGGAAAGCCAGCGCGACCGGCTGGCGCTGCTGGGCGTGGAGCAGTGGCAGGGGTTTTTGCGGTCCGGCCCGGTGCCGGGCGCCGATCTGGCCGCCATGGTCCCGGTTTGACCCGTCAGGCCGCCTGCGCCGCCAGCTTGGCCAGCCCCTTGGACAATTGCAGCGCGCCGTTCAGCCGGGTGGCGGCGCTGGGCCAGTCGCGGCTGATCGCCAGCCGGTTGTCGGGCCGGATTTTCGCGCTGCCCTTCAGCCGGTCGACATAGGCGAGCAGGCCCGGAACATTGGCAAAGCGGTCGCCCTGAAACGCCACCAGCGCCCCCTTGGCGCCAATGTCCAACTTGGCAATGGCGGCGGTGCGGGCGTTGGTCTTGATTTCCATGAGCAGGATCAGATTGGCGGTTTCGGGCGGCAACGGCCCGAACCGGTCGATCATCTCGGCGGCAAAAGCGTCCAGCGCCGCGCGGTCCTCCGCCTCATTCAGCCGCCGATACAGCGCCATGCGGAGCGGCAGATCAGGCACATAGGCCTCTGGGATCATGATCGGCGCATCCACGGTGATGACCGGCGACATCGCCTCGCGCGGCGGGGCCAGCCCGGCGCCCTCGGCCCGGGCGGCGACAATCGCCTCCTCCAGCATCGATTGATACAGTTCAAAGCCAACCTCGCGGATGTGGCCGGATTGTTCATCGCCAACCAGATTGCCCGCGCCGCGAATGTCGAGGTCATGGCTGGCCAATTGGAACCCCGCCCCCAGCGTGTCGAGATCGCCCAGCAATTTCAGCCGCTTTTCGGCGGTGTCGGTGATGCCACCTGCCTCTGGCGTGCTCAAATAGGCATAAGCGCGGGTTTTCGCCCGGCCCACCCGCCCGCGCAATTGATAAAGCTGCGCCAGGCCAAAGCGGTCGGCGCGGTGGACGATCAGCGTATTGGCATTGGGAATGTCCAGCCCGGATTCCACGATGGTGGTGGACACCAGCACGTCATAGCGCCGGTCGTAAAAGGCGCTCATCCGCTCTTCCACCTCGCCCGGTGCCATCTGGCCGTGCGCGACGACATATTTGACCTCGGGCACCCGGTTGCGCAAAAATTCCTCAATGTCCGGCAAATCCTTGATCCGGGGGGTGACCAGAAAGCTCTGCCCGCCGCGATCATGTTCGCGCAGCAACGCCTCGCGCATCACCACCGGATCCCATGGGCTGACATAGGTGCGAACCGCCAACCGGTCGACCGGCGGGGTCTGGATGACGCTGAGTTCGCGCAGCCCCGCCATGGCCATTTGCAGGGTGCGGGGAATCGGCGTGGCGGTCAGGGTCAGGACATGGACATCGGCCTTTAACTGCTTCAGCCGTTCCTTGTGGACCACGCCGAACCGCTGTTCCTCGTCAACAATCACCAGCCCCAGCCGCTTGAACGCAGTGCCCTTGGCAAACACCGCATGGGTGCCGATCACCACATCCACCTGCCCGCTGGCCAGCCCCTCGCGGGTTGCCGCCGCTTCGCTGGCCGGGACCAGCCGCGACAAGCGCCCGATATTCAGGCCAAAGCCGCGAAACCGCTCGGCAAAATTGGTGAAATGCTGGCGCGCCAGCAAAGTGGTGGGGCACACCACCGCCACCTGCATCCCCGCCATGGCCGCCACAAAGGCCGCGCGCAGCGCCACCTCGGTCTTGCCAAAGCCGACATCGCCGCACACCAGCCGGTCCATCGGACGGCCCGCGCCCAGATCGTCCAGCACATCGCCAATCGCCCGGTCCTGATCCTCGGTTTCCTGAAACGGAAAGCGGCTGACAAAATCGGGATAGGCGGCATCGGGGACCAGCACATCGGCCTCGCGCAGGGCGCGCTGGGCGGCGGTGGCCAGCAAATCCCCGGCAATTTCGCGGATGCGGTCCTTCATCCGCGCCTTGCGCCGCTGCCATGCCTCGCCGCCCAATTTGTCGAGCGTCACCCCCTCACTGTCACCGCCATAGCGGGACAGCACGTCCAGATTTTCCACCGGCACGAACAATTTGTCGCCGCCGGCATAGGTCAGCCAGACGCAATCATGCGGGCTGGTGCCCACCGGGATGGACGTCAGCCCTTCATAGCGGCCCACGCCATGGTCGATGTGGACGACCAGATCACCGACGCTGAGCGTGGCCAGTTCGGCCATGAAGGCATCGGCGCTTTTCCGGCGTTTCTGGCGGCGCACCAGCCGCTCGCCCAAAATATCCTGTTCCGTGAGCAGGCTGATGCTGGCGCTGGCAAAACCCCGGTCCAGCGGCACCACCACCATCGCCAACGCGCCGCTGGCCGCCGCGCCCAGCGCGCTTTGCCAGTCGTCGGCCAGCGCGATGCGGCCCAGCTTGGCGTCCGTCAACAGCCCGGCCAGCCGGTCCCGCGCCCCGGCGGAGTAGCACGCGATGACCCCGCGCCGCCCGGCCCGCCGTTCCTGATCCAGATGCACGGCAACCGCGGGATATACCGGCGTGTCGGCGGCGCGTTCGGGGGCAAAATCGCGCGCGGTGTTCACGCCCAAATCCAGCACATTGGCCCCATCGGGCGCAGCAAAGGGCGTGACCCGGTGTACCCGGGGCTGGGCCAGCAGCGCCGCCCAGTCGCCGCCGCCGACATACAGGGCATCGGCGGCCAGCGGGCGATAGCCGCCTGCGCCCTTTTCCGCCGCCGCCGCCACCCGGTTGGCGTGATAATCGCCAATCGCCTCAAACCGCTGCGCCGCCGTCGCCTCGGTCCGGTGGCCGATCAACATGGGGGTCAACGGGTCCAGATGGTCGGTCAAAAGGGCCAGCCGCTCCTCGATCAGCGGCAACCAATGGTCCATCCCCGCCAGCCGCCGTCCCTCGCTGACCGCCTGATACAAAGGATCGCCGGTGGCCAGCGCCCCGAACAAATCCCGGTAGCGGGTGCGAAAGCGTTTGATGCCGGCATCGTCCAGCAAAGTCTCACTGGCGGGCAGCAGGCTCAGCCCGTCAATCTGGCCCAGCGAGCGCTGGGTGGCGGGGTCAAAGCGGCGGATTGTTTCAATCTCGTCGCCCCAGAAATCCACCCGCACCGCGTCCGCCTCGCCCGCCGGGAACAAATCGACAATGCTGCCGCGCACCGCATATTCGCCCTGATCGGTCACCGCATCGACCCGGACAAAGCCCGCCGCCATCAGCCGCGCCGCCAGCGCGTCGCGCCCCGTCGCCTCGCCCGGGGCCAGCCGCCCGGTCAATTGCCGGATGCGAAATGGGGTCAGCACCCGCTGGCTGAGCGCCGCCACGGTGGTCAGCACCAATTCACCGCGCCGCGCCGGGGCCTGAAGCGCCGCCAGCGTGGCCAGCCGCTCCGCGCCAATCCGCTGCGACGGCCCGGCCCGGTCATAGGGCAGACAGTCCCACGCCGGAAAGCGGTGGACGTGCAAATCGGGCGCAAAAAAGGGCGCGGCCTCGGCAATCGCTGCCATCGCCGCATCGTCGCTGGCGACATAGACCAGCCGCCGGTCGCTGGCCCGGGCCAGATCGGCCAGCAGCAGTGGCAAAAAGCCATCCGCCACCCGGGCCAATGTGCGGCTGCGCCCGCCGGTCAGCACCGCGGATAACAGGTCAGGCAATGGCAAATCAGTCATGAAATGGCGATATAATCCAACCGGCGCAGCGCCGCGATCAGGTCCGCATTGGCCAGTTCGGCGGGCGGCTGAGCCGTGCCCAGCGCCCATGCCATAATGTCCACATCCTCGGCATCCAGCACCGCATCGAACCAGTCCAGCGCGGCGGCGTCCCACCCGGCGTGATGGGCATCGAAAAAGCCGCCGATCATATAATCCGCCTCGCGCGTGCCCCGGTGCCAGGCGCGATAGTTCATCCGTTTCAACCGGTCAGCAGGCAGCGGCGGGGTGGCGGGCATGGCAATCGTCCTGAACGGCAGGGCGCTGGCGCCGCGCCCGATGCGTGATATACGAGCGGGCAGATAGCCATGCGCCCAGAAATGCTCAACCCGCTGTTTGCCGCGCTCACCGATTTAAAGGGCGTGGGCACCCAAATTGCCAAGCCGCTGGCCCGGCTGGGGCTGGAGCGGGTGGTGGATGTGCTGTTTCATCTGCCCAGCGGGACGATCCACCGGGTGGCGGCGGACCGGCTGGACGATGCGCCGGTCGGCCAGCACATCATCATCACTGTCACCGCGCAGGATTATCGCCCGGGGCGCAGCCCGCGCGCGCCATTTGGCGTGGAGGCGTTTGACGCGGCGGGCGACCATGTCCGGCTGGTCTATTTTGGCCGGGCGTCGGGGCTGGCCCGCCGCCTGTTCCCGCTCGGCGAGGCACGGCGCATCGCCGGACGGCTCGACCGCTATGGCGACACGCTGCAAATTGTTCACCCCGACCCGGTGCTGGCGGCGGGCGACCCTCAGCCGATTGCGGCGGTCGAGCCAGTGTATCCGCTGGCCGAGGGGCTGACCGCCGGTCGGCTGGCGGCGCTGGTCGCCACCGCGCTGGACCGCCGCCCGGCGCTGGCCGAGTGGATTGAGCCAAGCCTGGTTGCGGAGCGGGGCTGGCCCGCATGGGGCGCGGCGCTGGCGGCGGTGCACAGCGGCGAGACCGCGCGCGGCGCACGCGACCGGCTGGCCTATGACGAGATATTGGCGGGGCAGGTGGCGCTGTTGCTGCTGCGCCAGCGGCTGCGCGGGCGGCGTGGGCGGGCGATTGCGGGCGATGGGCATTTGCGGGCGCGGCAGTCCCTGCCGTTCGCCCCCACTGGGGCGCAGACGCGGGTGATGGCCGAAATCGCCGCCGATCTGGCCCAGCCGGTGCCGATGCTGCGGATGTTGCAAGGCGATGTTGGCTCGGGCAAAACGCTGGTGGCGCTGGATGCCATGCTCAGCGCGGTCGAGGCGGGCGGTCAGGCGGCGCTGCTGGCCCCGACCGAGATTTTGGCGCGCCAGCATCTGGCCAGTTTGCGCGCGCTGGCGGCGGGCACCGGGGTGGAAATCGCCCTGTTGACCGGGCGGGGGGGCAGCGGCATGGGCGGCCGCGCCCGCGAAAGCATCCTGATGGGGCTGGCTGACGGCAGCATCCAGATTTTGGTCGGCACCCATGCGATTTTTCAGCCCAGCGTGACCTATCGCAACCTCATGCTGGTGGTGGTCGATGAACAGCATCGTTTTGGCGTTGCCCAGCGGCTGATGCTGACGCAGAAGGCGGCCATCCCGCCGCATTTGCTGGTGATGACCGCCACCCCCATCCCGCGCACGCTGTTGCTGGCCAATCACGGCGAAATGGACGTGTCGCGGATCGACGAAATGCCGCCGGGCCGCACCCCGGTTGATACGCGGGTGATTGCGCTGGACCGGGTGGACGATGTCATCGCCGGGCTGGGCCGCCATGTGGACAGCGGCGGTCAGGCATTTTGGGTGTGCCCGCTGGTTCAGGAAAGCAGCGCCAGCGACCTGACCGCCGCCGAGGACCGCGCCGCCGCACTGGCCCTGCGCTTTGGCGCGGCGCGGGTCGGGCTGGTCCATGGCCGGATGAAGGGGCCGGACAAGGACGCAGTGATGGCCCGGTTTCAGGCGGGCGAGCTGGCGATTTTGGTGGCAACCACGGTGATCGAGGTGGGGGTGGATGTCCCCGCCGCCAATCTGATCGTGATCGAACATGCCGACCGCTTTGGCCTGGCGCAATTGCACCAGTTGCGCGGGCGGGTCGGGCGCGGCGGCGGCCGGTCGGTGTGCGTCCTCTTGCGCGGCGCGGGATTGTCGGAAACCGCCCGCGCCCGGTTGGCGCTGATGCGCGAGACGAATGACGGCTTTGTCATTGCCGAAAAGGATCTGGAACTGCGCGGCGGCGGCGAATTGCTGGGCCTGAAACAATCGGGCGACGCCGACACAAGGCTGGCCAGCCCGGAACAATTGGTCCGGCTGCTGCCCATCGCCCACGACGACGCGCGGCTGTTCACCGACCGCGACGGCGGCATGGCCGGTCCGCGCGGCCCCGCCATGCGCCAGGCGCTGTATCTGTTCGAACGCGACGCCGCGATCGAGCTGCTGAACAGCGGCTGATCGCGGGGGTTACACCCTCAGCACCGCGCGGGCGCGGCTGGCCAGATGGGACAGCATCGCGCCATTGGGGCTGGCGGTCGTGCGGCTGCGGTCGATCATTGCGCGATATTGTGCCACGGCACCGGCGTTGGTGGCCAGCCAGTCCTGTGCCGCCGTCACCGGATCGCCGCCGTCCAGCCGCGCCAGAAAATCCAGCCGCATCTGCTGAAAATCCCGGGCCAGGCTGTTGACCAGCATCCGCTCCCACGGGTCGCTGGGCGACATCCGCGCCGCCAGCGATTGCGCCCAGTCAATGCCCAGCCCCGCGCCCAGCAGCACAAAGGCACGGGCCAGCGCATCGGGGGCCGCACCATGGCGGGTGGCAAGCTGGGCCAGCCCGACGATGCCGTCGGTTTTTTGGAGCATCAACACCGGCGCGGCCAGATCGCCGGGCACGCCCGCGCCCTGCATCCGCTCCGATGCGGCCTGCCACTGCTGGGCCATCGCCTCCGTCAGCACCGCATCGGTGGCCTGGGTCAGCGCAGTCACCCCCGGGGCCAGCGCGGCAATGACCGCGCCTGGCTGGGTGCCCGGCGGGTGCAGCCGCAGCAGATCGGCCATGTGCGAGGTCAGCGCCGCCGCGCTGGTGGCAAACAGGTCCAGCCGCACCGGCTCCGCAAGCGCGGCCGTATCCAGCGCCTGCCACAGTGGTTCTGCCGCAAACAATCCCTCTGCTGCCACAAACATCGCGGCAAGGTCAGCAAGGCCGCAGCCCTGTTCTTCCGCCAATTCCAGCGGCAACCGCACCCCCAGCCGGTTGACCAGCCGGTTGGCCAGCCGGGTGGCAATAATTTCGCGGGCCAGCGGGTGGGCGGCAATCGCATCGGCAAAGCGCGCCCGCATCGGCGCCGGGAACGCCGCCGCCAATTCACCGGCCAGCAACGGATCGCCGGGCAGCGCGCTGGCCTCAATCGCCTCCTGAAACGCCAATTTGGCGGTCGCCATCAGCACCGCCAGCTCCGGCCGCATCAGCCCCTGGCCATCCTGAACCCGGCGCAGCAGGACATCATTGGCGGCCAGCCCCTCCACCGCCCGGTCCAGCCGCCCGGCCGCCTCGAACCGGTCAATCACCCGCAGCAGCGCGGGCACCGCCGCTGCTCCGTCCCGCTCCGCCACCGACAGGGCCAGCGCCTGCAGGCGGTTATCCTCCAGCACATGGGCCGCCACCGCGTCGGTCATGGCGGTCAACAGCGCGTTGCGGTCATCCAGCGCCAGCGCGCCATCGGCCATCAACTGGTTGAGGGCGATTTTGATGTTCACCTCATTGTCCGAACAATCCACCCCGGCGCTATTGTCGATGAAATCGGCATTCACCCGCCCGCCGTTCAGGGCAAAGGCAATGCGCGCCGCCTGGGTGATGCCCAGATTCGCGCCCTCGCCAATCGCCCGCGCGCGCAATTGTTCGGCGTCGACCCGCACCGCATCATTGGCCGGGTCGCCGACATCGGCGTTGTTCTGGGCCGCAGCCTTCACATAAGTGCCGATGCCGCCGAACCAGATGAGGTCAACCGGCGCGCGCAAAATCGCGGCAATCAGCGCGGTCGGCGGCAATTCGCTGGCGGTGA
>DAIUBZ010000016.1:0-15921 GCA_036846445.1 Sphingopyxis sp.
GCATGGCGCTGGACTTTTTGTTGCTGGCCTTTGCCGCCAATCTGGCGTGGCTGTTCGCCGCCCGCGCGATCAACGGCATTTTTGGGGCCAGCAATGGCCCGGCCCAGTCAGTGATCGCGGACATCACGGCGCCGGAGCTGCGCTCGCGCCTCTATGGCTACATCGGTGCAGCCTTTGGCATTGGCTTTGTCGCTGGCCCGGCGCTGGGCGGGATTTTGGCCGAGTTCAGCCTGCGCCTGCCATTTTATGTCGCCGCAGCGCTGACGCTGGCCAATCTGCTCTATGGCTGGTTTGCCCTGCCCGAAACGCTCAGCACCGCCAACCGGCGGCGCTTTGCCTGGGCGCAGGCCAATCCGGTCGGCGCGCTGTTGCTGGTGCGCCGCCTGCCCGGCATCGGCGGGATCAGCATTGTCTATTTCCTGTGGCAATTGGCCAGCCTGATTTACCCCATGCTCTGGTCCTATTATGCCGTCAGCCGCTTTGGCTGGTCGCCGGGGCTGGTCGGGCTGTCGCTGGCGCTGGTGGGCGCGATGATGGCGGGCACTCAGTTGTTGCTGGCCAAACATATCATCGCCCGGCTGGGCGATCGCGGCACCGCGCTGCTCGGCCTGGTGGTGGGCACGGCGGTGATGGCCGGGGTGGCGGCGGCGGACAGCGGTTGGGTGGCGATGGCGCTGATCGTGCCGATGGGGCTGCAATCGCTGGTCCACCCCTGCCTGACCGCCATGATGACCCGGCGGGCCAGCGCCAGCAACCAGGGCGAGGTGCAGGGCTTTGCCTCGGCAGTCATGGCGGCGGGGTCGATTGCCGCGCCGCTGCTCTACAATCCGCTGCACGCGCGTTTTTCCGGGGCCAGCCCGCCCTTTGCCTTTGACGGCATTGCCTTTGCGGTGGCGGCGGCGATTGCGCTGGCGGCGCTGCTGCTGCTGTGGCGACTGCCGCCCGCGCCCGGGGCTGGACGGGGCGGGCGTTAACCCATATATCACCGGCTGGCGCTATGAACGGATCCCGCGTGAAACTGTTGCTCACCCTGCTTGCGTTGCTGACCGGCCTGTCCGGTGGCGATGGCTTGCGCGTGGGCGCGGCGGCGGCGGGGGCGGACAATGTGCGGGTGCTGGCGGCGCTGGTGGAGCGGGCGGACGCCGCCGCGTCCATCCCGGCGGTTCAGCGCGCCCGCACCCCGCGCGGTGCCGCTGGCCAGCGGGTTGCCGCCGTCCTGCCCGCGCCGATCATCGGCCTCAACCGGCTGGCCATCCCCACCCGCGCCGACCGCGCCCGCGATTAAACGCTGGCCCGTCCGCTGCGCGACAGGGCGCGGCGTGCCCCCCTGCTCTGGCCCTCGCCCCGGTGGCGCGGCCCCGCCCAATTTTTTGCAATTTTTTCGCACAAGGTGACCGCCCATGTTTGCTGGCATGTTCAAAAAAATCTTTGGCTCGTCGAACGAGCGTTATATCGCCTCCATCCGCAAGATCGTCGCCGAGATCAACGGGTTTGAACCGGCAATTCAGGCGCTGGATGATGCCGCACTGGCGGCGCAGACGGTCAGGTTCCGCGAGCGGCTGGCCGCTGGCGCCAGTCTCGATGACATTCTGCCCGAGGCTTATGCGACCGTGCGCGAGGCGGCGCAGCGCACGCTTGGCCTGCGCCATTTTGATGTCCAGATGATCGGCGGCATCGTGCTGCACCGGGGCGAAATCGCCGAAATGGCCACCGGCGAGGGCAAGACGCTGGTGGCGACGCTGGCCGCCTATCTGAACGCTTTGCCTGCCAAGGGCGTGCATGTGGTGACGGTCAACGATTATCTGGCCCGCCGCGATGCCGAGTGGATGAGCCAGATTTACCGCTTTCTGGGCCTCACCACCGGCGTGATTGTGCCCAATTTGTCGGAAGTCGAGCGCCGCGCCAACTATGGCTGTGACATCACCTATGCCACCAACAATGAGCTGGGGTTTGATTATCTGCGCGACAATATGAAATATAGCCGCGCCGAAATGGTCCACCGCCCGTTCAATTTCGGCATTGTGGACGAGGTGGACAGCATCCTGATCGACGAGGCGCGCACCCCGCTGATTATCTCTGGCCCGACCGACGACCGCAGCGAGCTTTATGCCCGGGTGAACGCCGTCGTCACCCAATTGGTCGAGGCGGATTATGAAAAGGACGAAAAAAGCCGCAACATCACCCTGACCGAAGATGGCACCGAACATGTCGAACGCTTGCTGGAGGCCGAGGGGCTGCTGCTCGGCAGCAACCTCTATGACATTGAAAACACCCAAATTGTCCATCATGTCAATCAGGCGCTGAAGGCCAATATCATGTTCCGCCGCGACACCGATTATATCGTCAAGGATGGCGAGGTGGTGATTATCGACGAATTTACCGGGCGGATGATGGATGGGCGGCGCTGGTCCGACGGGCTGCACCAGGCGGTCGAGGCCAAGGAAGGGGTGAAGGTCGAGCCGGAAAATCAGACGCTGGCGTCGATTACCTTCCAGAATTATTTTCGCATGTATCCCAAATTGTCGGGCATGACCGGCACCGCCGCGACCGAAGCGCCCGAATTTTTCGACATTTACAAGATGAACGTCGTGTCCATCCCGACCAACAAGCCGATTGCCCGGCTGGACGAGGAGGATGAGTTTTACAAAAATATCACCGACAAATTCGGGGCCATTGCCAAAACCATCGGCGAGGCCAGCGCGGCGGGCCAGCCGGTGCTGGTTGGCACGGTGTCGATTGAAAAATCGGAACTTCTGTCGTCATATCTCAAAAATATCGGGGTCGAGCACAATGTGCTGAACGCCCGGTTCCACGAGATGGAGGCGCAGATTGTCGCCCAGGCCGGGCGGCCCGGCGCAGTGACCATCGCCACCAATATGGCCGGGCGCGGCACCGACATCAAATTGGGCGGCAATGAGGAGTTCCGGATCGAGGCCGAACTGGCCGACATGGCCGAGGGACCAGAGCGCGCCGCCGCCGAGGCGCGCATCCGCGCCGAAGTCGCCGCCGAGCGTGAGGCGGTGAAGGCGGCGGGCGGGCTGTTCGTGCTGGCCACCGAACGCCACGAAAGCCGCCGCATCGACAACCAGTTGCGCGGGCGGTCCGGGCGACAGGGCGACCCGGGGCGCAGCAAATTCTATCTGTGCCTCGATGATGATCTGCTGCGGATTTTCGGTCCCGACACGCTGTTTGCCAAGACCATGAACAGCAGCCTGGAAGATGGCGAGGCCATCGGCAGCAAATGGCTGTCCAAGGCGATTGAACATGCCCAGAAAAAGGTGGAAGCGCGCAATTATGAACAGCGCAAACAGGTCGTCGATTACGACAATGTGATGAACGACCAGCGCAAGGTGATTTATGAACAGCGCGCCGAGGTGATGGACAGCGAAACGCTGGACGAGGTGTTGGCCGATATGCGCGCGGAGACGGTGAACAGCCTGGTCGGCGATGCCTGCCCGCCGGGCAGCTATCCCGAACAGTGGGATATTGCGGGGCTTAAGGCGCGGCTGGCCGCGGTGCTGGACCAAAGCCCGCCGCTCGATGATTGGGTGGCCGAGGAAGCGGTGGAGCCGGAGATGCTGGTGGAGCGGGTGCAGGCCGCCGCTGATGCCAAAATTGCCGCCCTTACCGAAGGGCTGGACGCCGCGACCTGGGCCAGCATCGGCAAATCGGTGCTGATCCGATCACTCGACCACAATTGGAAGGAGCATCTGGCCACGCTGGATGCGCTGCGCCAGGTGGTGCATCTGCGCGCCTATGCCCAGAAAACCCCGATCAACGAATATAAGCAGGAGGCATTTTTGCTGTTCGAGCGGATGCTGACCGAAATCCGCGAGGATGTCACCCGCACCATCGCCACCCTGACCCTGCGCGCGGATGCGCCGGTGGTGCCCGAATTGCCGGAATTGCCCGATTTTCTGACCACCCACATTGATCCGCTGACCGGCGAGGACAATAGCGCCGATTTCGACGGCGGCACCCGGGGCACCATCGCCGCCACCCTGCCGCCGATGCAGGCAGCGCGCCCGGCCTTTCCCGAACATTTGCTGGCCGATGGCGATGGCACCAATCCCTATGCCCATCTGAACATCAGCCGCAACGCGCCCTGCCCCTGTGGGTCGGGCCGCAAATATAAACATTGCCACGGGGCGCTGTGACCTTGGGGGGCGCTGTCCAATCCTGCTGACAGCGCCCCTCGCCGCTGCTATTGCGGCGGGATGACTGACATCTCCCGCATCCGCAATTTTTCGATCATTGCCCATATTGACCATGGCAAATCCACGCTGGCCGACCGGTTGATTCAATTTACCGGCGGGCTGACCGCGCGCGAAATGACCGCCCAAGTGCTCGACAATATGGACATTGAAAAGGAGCGCGGCATCACGATCAAGGCGCAGACGGTGCGGCTGGCCTATACTGCCGCCGACGGGCTGACCTATCAGCTCAACCTGATGGACACGCCGGGCCATGTCGATTTCGCCTATGAAGTGTCGCGCAGCCTGGCGGCGTGCGAGGGCGCGCTGTTGGTGGTCGATGCGGCGCAGGGGGTGGAGGCGCAGACGCTGGCGAACGTCTATCAATCCATCGAACATGACCATGAGATTGTGCCGGTCATCAACAAGATCGACCTGCCCGCCGCCGATGTCGACAAGGTGAAGGCCGAGATTGAGGATATCATCGGCCTGCCCGCCGACAATGCGGTGCTGGCCAGTGCCAAGGCGGGCATTGGCATCGCCGAGACGCTGGAAGCCATTGTCACGCGGATGCCGCCGCCGACCGGCGATGCCGATGCGCCGCTGACCGCCATGCTGGTGGACAGTTGGTATGATGCCTATCTGGGCGTCGTCATTCTGGTGCGGGTGGTCGCGGGCCGCCTGAAAAAAGGCCAGCAGATCAGATTCATGCAGGCGGGCACGACCCATCTGGTCGACCGGGTGGGCTGTTTCACCCCCAAAATCGAGCAATTGGCCGAACTGGCCCCCGGCGAGATTGGCTTTATCACCGCCCAGATCAAGGATGTGGCGCAGGCGCGGGTGGGCGACACCATCACCGATGCCAAGCGCCCCGCCGCCGCCGCCCTGCCGGGGTTCAAGGAGGTGCAGCCGGTGGTGTTTTGCGGGCTGTTTCCGACCGATGCCAATGATTTTGAAAAATTGCGCGAAAGCATCGCCCGGTTGCGGCTCAATGATGCCAGCTTCAGTTTCGAGATGGAGACATCGGCGGCGCTGGGCTTTGGCTTTCGCTGCGGCTTTCTGGGCCTGCTCCATCTGGAGATTATTCAGGAACGGCTCAGCCGCGAATATGATCTGGACCTGATTACCACCGCGCCGTCGGTGGTGTATCAATTGCAGCTCAGCCGATCAAAGGAGGGCGGGCCGACCGAACTCGCGCTGCACAATCCCGCCGACATGCCCGACCCCAACCGGATCGAACAGATTGATGAGCCGTGGATTGCCGCCACCATCTATGTGCCCGACGAATATCTGGGGTCGATCCTGAAATTGTGTCAGGACCGGCGCGGCATCCAGACCGGGCTGACCTATGTTGGCGGGCGGGCGCAAATCCAATATGAACTGCCGCTCAACGAAGTGGTGTTTGATTTTTACGACCGGCTGAAAAGCATCTCGCGCGGCTATGCCAGCTTTGACTATCACCAGATCGGCTATCGCGCCGGTGATCTGGTGAAAATGAGCATTTTGGTCAATGGTGAGCCGGTCGATGCCCTGTCGATGATTGTCCACCGGGGCACGGCGGACGCGCGCGGGCGGGGGATGTGCGAGCGGCTGAAGGATCTGATCCCGCGCCACATGTTCAAAATCCCGATTCAGGCGGCGATTGGCGGCAAGGTGATCGCGCGGGAAACCATCGCCGCGCTGCGCAAGGATGTGACCGCCAAATGCTATGGCGGCGACGCGACCCGCAAACGCAAGCTGCTGGAAAAGCAGAAAGAGGGCAAAAAGCGGATGCGCGAATATGGCAATGTCAACATCCCGCAGGAGGCGTTCATCGCCGCATTGCGGATGGGCGATGCGGCCTGATGGCGGCCGAGCGATTTGAACGGCACCGCCAGCCATGGACGGCGGCGGAGATCGACAAGTTGCACGCGCTGGCAAAAAAGGGCGGCGCGCTGCGCCAGATCGCCCGCGCGCTGGGCCGCAGCGAGGAATCGGTGAAGGACCGGGCCAAAGCCGATGGCCTGACGATCGCCAAATTGCGGTAACCGGCGGCGCGGGTTCAGCCGCCGTCAAAACCGTTGGCGGCGCTCATATTGGTCGCGGTAATGCTGGATGCGGGTGACGCGCAGGCCGGGCATGCCGCTGCGGTCGATGCTGCGCTGCCACCCGGCGAACTCCTCAAGGCTGAGGCTATAGCGTTCGCAGGCTTCGTCGACGGTCAGCAGTCCGCCATTGACCGCTGCGACCACTTCGGCCTTGCGCCGCATCACCCAGCGGGTGGTGTCGGGCGCGGGCAGCGACGCCAGCGTCAGCGGCTCGCCGAGCGGCCCGATGACCTGAGCGGGGCGGATTTTCTGGTTCTCGATCATATGCGTTCCAATGGGCAGCCAGCCGGGCTGGGGATGCTGTCGTCAGGCATTTGTTCTAACCCGGCAACCTTCACCAGCGGCTGAAACCAGTTGGTAAATGCGCCGTTTACCCGGCTCGCCTCGTCGCAAATTGCCGGTCCGTCGGCGGACGCAGCGCGCAGCGGGGCAAAGCTGGCGGTGGCAATCAATTCGCTGCGCGATGCCCGGCGTGGCTGCGAAAACAGGCTGCGCCGCACCGCGCCGCCGTCAACCGCCACAGCGGCGGCCAGGGCATTGGCCAGCCGGGCGGTGGGGGTGGCGGCCTGGCGCGCGCTGCTGACCGCCAGCACCACGGCGATCGGCTGGCGCAATTGGCCCGGCGCAATCGGCGCGGCGCGGACGCGGGCATGGCCAAAGCCGGGCGCGGGCGGGGAGAAGGGGCGGCTCATTCAGCATCAGATAGCAAGGGAGGTTGAAGCCGGAGTAAACAGCGGCTTCAGCCTTCCTTAGCGGAGGTTAAGGCCCGGCAATGATTGGGCCGGTGCGTGCCTGCCCTAGCCAGTGCGCCCGATTGCCCCTAAATGGGCGGCATGACCGCCGCCGCCGCCTTGCCGCCCTTGCCCGCCGCCACCGGCGATTTTCAGCTCGCCGCGCCGCTCAGCGCCCGGCGGATCGTGGTGGCGATGTCGGGCGGGGTGGACAGCAGCGTGGTCGCGGCGCTGGCGGCGCGATCGGGGGCGGAGGTGATTGGCATCACCCTGCAACTTTATGACAGCGGGGCCAAGGCGCGGCGGCCCGGGGCCTGTTGTGCTGGGCAGGATATTCGCGACGCCCGGGCGGTGGCCGACCGGCTGGGCTTTGCCCATTATGTCCACGACCATGAAAGCCGGTTTCGCGACACGGTGATTGACCAATTTGCCGATGAATATCTGGCCGGGCGCACCCCGATTCCCTGTGTCCGCTGCAATATGGGGGTGAAGTTCACCGATTTGTTCGCGCTGGCCCGCGATCTGGGGGCCGATTGTCTGGCGACCGGCCATTATGTCCGCCGGATGGTTGGCGGCCAAGGGCCGGAATTGCACCGGGCGATCGACCCGGCGCGGGACCAGAGCTATTTTCTGTTCGGCACCACCCAGGACCAGCTCGATTTTCTGCGCTTTCCGCTGGGCGGAATGGAAAAGACGGCGGTGCGGGCGATTGCCGCCGACCTGGGGCTGGCGGTGGCGGCCAAGCCGGACAGCCAGGATATTTGCTTTGTGCCCGACGGCGATTATGCGGCGATTGTCCGCAAGGTCCGGCCCGATGCCGATGATGTGGGCGAGATTGTCCATATCGACGGGCAGGTGCTGGGGCGGCACCGGGGCCTCATCCACTTCACCGTTGGCCAGCGCCGGGGGATTGAGATTGGCGGGCAGGCGGAGCCGCTCTATGTCATCCGGCTGGACGCGGCGACCAAGGCGGTGGTCGTCGGCCCGCGCCGCGCCTTGGCGGTCAGCGCCGCCCGGCTGAGCGACGGCAATTGGCTGGTCCCCGTGGATGGCCGGGCGGTGCTGGCCAAGGTGCGCAGCATGGCCCGTCCCACCCCGGCGGTGGTCGATGGCGACTGGCTGCGCTTTGCCGCCCCCGAATATGGCGTCGCCCCGGGACAGGCGGCGGTGCTGTATGACCCGGAATGCCCCAGCCGGGTGCTCGGTGGCGGCTGGATTGCCGCCACGCACGGATAACAGTGGCGGCTGGATTGCCGCCACCGTGCCCCACCATCAAAAGTTGAACGTCCCCTCCACCCCAAAGGTCCGGCCTTTGCGCAGCGTGGCGAAAAATGCGCGCGGGCTGCCGGTTTCCACCTGCGCCGGGCGGCCATCGAAGGTGCTGGCGGTCGGCCGGCCGTTGCGGCTGCCGCTATAGCGCAAGTCGAACCAGCGGGTGGCCAGCGGGATGGTATCCTCGTTGGTCAGGTTGCGGCCAAACAGCGCCAAAGTGAAATTTTCATGCCGCACGCCCAGCCGGGCGTTGAGCAGGAAAGTGTCACCGGTTTTCGCGCGGTTGTGGACCTGAACATATTTGGAATCTTCATAGGAGAAATTGCTATTGATGAAGAACGACAGGCCGCCGTCGCCAATTTCCTTGTCCCATGCCACCGACCCGTTGACGATCCACGGGCTGCCCAGCGGCAGGACATTGCCGCTGATATCGCACAGCGGCGCGGCGGCGGCGGTGGGATTGCGGGTGTCGAAATTGGGCCGCAAACCGCCGCTGTTAAAGATGAACTGATCCGAATCGCAGCCGCTGGTAAAGCGGGCATCGACATAGGACATGCCGAAATTGAAAATCAGATTGTCCGCCGGCGCGGCGGTAATCTCGACCTCCAGCCCCTTGGTCTCCGCCGCGCCGGCATTGGTGACGACGCTGTTCAGCGCGCCAGTGCCCGATGGGTTCGGAATGGCGTTGGTTTGCTGGACATCGGTGAGCTGGTTGTAGAAACCGGTCACCGTCATCCGCAGCCGCCGGTCCAGCGCGTCAAATTTGACGCCAATTTCCCCGCCCTTGGACTTTTCGGGCAGATAATTGACAAAATCCTGGCCGGTCTGGGCGGTGGCGGTCACCCCGGCGGTGCCGTTGAACCCGCCCGGTTTGCGGCCCGTGGCGAACACGCCATAAATCAGCGCCCCGCCCGGGGTTTTGTAATTCAGGGTGATGCGCGGATCGGTGCCGGTGAACGTGCCGCCCGGCAGGCAGGTCCCGGTAAAGCCAAAGGTCGCCGCGCTGCCCTGTTGTCCGGCACAGAAGATGTTGGTGGCGGTGGAGCGATCGATGATCGTCTTGGTCTCGCTTTGATGCCGCAATTCGCCGCTCAGCGTCAGGGCGTCGGTGATGTCCCATTCGGCCATGCCGAACACCGCCTTGTTGGTGATCGTGCTGAACTGGCTGGCGTTGGTGCCCAGCGCCAGACCGGCGGTGCCGCTGCCAAAGGTGATGTCAACCGACTGAAATTCCTGTTTGAAATAATATCCGCCGACCGACACCCGCACCGGGTTGGTGCGCGGCGAGGATATCCGCGCCTCGATGCTGATATCGCGCTGGTCATCCCGGTTGGTGTTGGCGAACGCCGGTTCGGACGGATTTGTCAGTGGCGGCGGCGGGCCGAAAAAGATGAACGCATTGCTGTGGTCGCTGTCGGTGCCAAAGAAATTGGTGTTGTCGCGCCACCCGCCGAGCAGGCCCAGCGTCCAGCCAGAGCCGCCGAAATCCCATTCAAAGCTGCTGGTGACCAGATATTGTTCGTTGAACACCCCGTCAAATGCGGTGCCGTCGCGCACCCCCAGCGCCGGGCTGATCAAGATCGGATCGGTGTTCAACTGGATATTGTTCGGTTGCGGGCGGATGGTGCCGCAATAATATTGGTTTTGGTTGTCATTGTTGCCCGGCACGAAGGCGGTATTGGCGTTGCGGTAAAAGTTGGAGCGAAAGCCCGGCAGGCAGTTGTTGGCCGCCGAGCCTTGCAGGAAGATGGCGAGCGGGCCGTCGTCATCGCGCTGCCACCCCAGCCGGGTGCGCCATTTGATGTCGCTGCCCGGCGTGATATCCAGGGTCAGATAGGCCGAGGTGGTTTCCTCATTCCCCACTTTTTTGCCGGTAAGCTGGTTGATATATTGGCCGCCATAGGTGAAAAAGCGGCCGCCCGCGCGAAAGCCGATGACATCGGGCACAATCGGCCCGCTGACCGACCCGGCCACTTCATATTCCTGAAACTCGGCGGCACGCAGGCGGCCCGAGACAGAGAATTGCTCGGTCGGCGCCTTGGTGATGTAGTTGATCGCGCCGCTATAGGTGTTGCGGCCATAGAGCGCGCTTTGCGGTCCCTTGATGATCTCCACCCGCTCAATCGACAGGGGATCAAACCCCTGAATGTCGCCCTGATAATAAACGCCGTCGACAAAATAGGCCGCGCCGGTTTCCACCCCGGCCTGCACCCCGGCCAGCACGTTGGACTGGCCGCGAATGACCGGACGGTCGGTGGAGCGGCCAAAGGCCTGGCTGAAGCTGATGCCGATCGCATTTTTGGCAAAATCGTCGATGCTGTTGAGGCCCAACGCCTCAATCTCCGCCGCGCCGACCACCGACACCGCCACTGGTGCGTCCTGCAAGGTTTCAGCGGTTTTGCGCGCCGTGACCACAATGTCGGCGATTGGTCCGCTGCTTTCGGCGCTTTGGGCAAAAGCGGCCACTGGCGTCAGCGCGGTCACACCCAGTGCGGCCAATTTGATCATCGAATTCATCGGTCCCATCCCCAATTGTTACACTCCGGAGGCGAAGGTTCCACCATCCGGCAAATTTGTCCAGACAAATTATTGCGGCCATGCTATTCTCGGCCAAAGTGGTGCAACCAGGCAACAAAGGTGGGGATCGCCATGGCCGCTTATCTGATTATTGCCGCACAGATTGCCGACCGCGCCGCCTTTCTGGCCGGATATGCGCCCGCTGCCGCTGCGTTGGTGGCGCGGTTTGGCGGCCAATATGTCCTGCGCGCGCCGGGCGCGGCGCTGCTGGAGGGGTCGGCGGAACTGGCGGGCGCGTCGGTGGTCATATCGCAGTGGCCCGATCGCGCCGCCGCCGAGGCATTTTGGCACAGCCCGGAATATGCCGCTGTGAAGACATTGCGCGCCGGGGTTGCCGATTGCCAGATTTTGCTGGTCGAGGGACCGGCAATCGCCCGGGACGCCCAACCGGAACAGGAGACATTGCCATGACCACCCCCGCCCGCGCCGCCATGATCGCGCAAACCGGCGGGCCGGAGGTCATTGGCTGGCACGATGTCACCTTGCCCGCGCCGGGGCCGGGCGAGGTGCTGATCCGCCACACCGCAGTTGGGCTGAATTTCATCGACACTTACCACCGGCGCGGCATTTACCCGGTGGCGCTGCCCAGCGGGCTGGGGGTCGAGGCCGCCGGGGTGGTGGTGGCGGCCGGGCCGGGGGTCGGCGATTTTGCGGTTGGCCAGCGGGCGGCCTATTTCACGCCCACGCTGGGCGCCTATGCCACCCACCGGATTGTCGCGGCGGCGGACCTGTTCGCTTTGCCCGACGCGGTCAGCGACGAGGTCGCGGCGGCGGCCATCCTGAAGGCGGCAACGGCGGAGTTTCTGGTCGAACGCTGCGCCCGGGTCCAGCCGGGGCAGGCGGTGCTGGTCCATGCGGCGGCGGGCGGGGTCGGGCTGATTTTGGTGCAATGGCTTAAAGCCGTGGGGGCCACGGTCATCGGCACGGTCAGCACCGCGCCCAAGGCCGAGGCGGCGCTGGCCGCCGGGGCCGACCATATCATCCGCTATGACGAGCAACCCGTCGCCCCGGCGGTGCGCGCGCTGACCGGCGGGGCCGGGGCGGCGGTGGTGTTTGACGGCGTTGGGCTGGCGACGTGGGAGGCCAGTCTGGACAGTTGCGCCCGGCGCGGGCTGATCGTCAACTATGGCAATGCCGACGCCCCGGTCGGCGGAGTGAATTTGGGCATTTTGGCCATGAAGGGATCGCTGTTCAACACCCGGCCCACGCTGTGGGATTATTATTCGGGCCCCGCCGAGCGGGCGGCGGGCATCGCCCGGGTGTGGGCCATGCTGGCCAGCGGCGCGGTGCAGGTCACCATTGGCCAGCGTTACGCGCTGGAAAATGCCGCGCAGGCGCAAATTGACCTGATGGCCCGGCGGACGACCGGATCGACCATCCTGCTGCCCTGATCGCCCGGCACCACCGCGTCAGCCGATTTCCACCAGTTCCAGCAATTCGCCCGCCGGGCCGACCAGCGTGCCGCTGCGCCGTCCGCCATAAACCGGCCCGGCCCGCACCGCTGGCGGCGCCAGCCACTCCGCCGCCGCGATCCGGTCCAGCCGGTCGCACGCCAGCGTCACCAGCGCACAGCCCGGCGGCAAGTGCCCGGGGTGGCGGGGCCGGTCGCCGGTCTGGGGCGGATAGCCATCGACCTCCAAAATCGTCATCCGGCCATTTTGCACCATCGTCAGGTCGGTCATCGTGTCGGCGGGCAGGCCGAACGCCTGGTTGATCATGCTGTAAGCGAGCGTATAGGTCGCACCCAAGTCCAGCCCCAACCGCGCCGCATACCAATCGCACACCGCCGCCCGGTCTGCCGCCGCCAAAATGCAGATGAAGATATGGTCCACCGGGCTGGCGGCGCGCGGCAGGTCGGATGAGGGGGTGTTGGCGCGCACTTCGTTGAGATAAATCATCTCGCCGCCGCGCCCCAGCACCTGCATCGGCACAAAATAGGGCAGGCCCGCCAGTTCGCGGGGCGGGCCGACAATCGACCAGCCGCTGCCCGCCAGCCGGTCGGGCCAACCGAACACATCCTGCACCGTCAGCTCATATGCGGCCCAGCCAAAGCTGGTGGTCGGCACGAAACCGGCGGGCACCGGCGCTTCCACCAACCGGATATGGCACGGCGCGCCGCTGGCCGGGCGCAGCGCGGCGGCGGCGGCCCCGGCATTGGCCGGGCAGCCCCACGCGGCGGCAAGGTCGGCGGGCAATGGCCCCTGCTCCGCCACCACCATGCCCAGCACATCGCGGTAATCGGCCAGTGCGCCCGCAAGGTCAGGGGTGGTGACCACCCCGCCCAATATCTGGCCATGCACCGGGGTCATGGCCCGAACTCCGGCTTGCGCTTGGCGACAAAGGCGCTGACCCCTTCGGCAAAATCGGCGCCGTCAAATGCGGCGGCAAAGCGGGCCAGCGTGTCGGCATCGTCGGCGACCTGTCCGTCCAGCACCCGGCGGACAAAGCCCTTGATCCCGGCGCAGCTGGCCGGGCTGTTCGCGGCGATTTGCTCGACCATCCGGTCCGGGCTGGCCCCCATTTTGTCGACCAGGCCGATGCGGCACGCTTCCTCGGCGTCCAGCAGATTGCCGGTGAACAACATCCGCCGGGCCTGTCCCGGCCCGACCAGATCGACCAGCAGTTTCACATCATGCAGGGGATAGATCAGCCCCAGCTTGGCGGGCGTAATGCCCAGCCGGCTGCGCGAGGTGGCGATGCGAATGTCGCACGCCAGCGCCAGCCCACAGCCGCCGCCGACGCAATCGCCATCGATAAAGGCAATGGTGGGCCGCGCCGCCCGGGTCAGCACCGATTGCGCGGCGTTGATCGCGGCCTGGTTGGCGGCGCGCCAGCCCGCATCATGCCGATTGGCCAACAATTCGGCGATATCCGCCCCAGCGCAAAACACCCCCGCCACCGCCGATTGCAGCACGATCACCCGCACCGCCGGCGCGGCGTCGGCCTCGGCCACCAGCGCGGGCAGCGCCGCCCACATGGCGTGGGTCATCGCGTTGCGCTTGGGCGCGCGGTCGATCAGGATCCGGGCCACCCGCCCGGCGATCTCCAGCCGGATGGTCATGCCGGGTCCACCACCGCCAGATGCTGGGCGATGGCGTGGCGGGTCGTCACCCACACGTCCGAATGGGCGCGGACATGGCGGAAAAACTCCTCCAGCGCCCAAATCCGGCCCGGACGGCCAATGATGCGAAGGTGCAGGCCAAGGCTCATCATCTTGGGATTGCCCTCGACCCCCTCGCGGTACAATTGGTCGAAATTGCGCTTCGCATACGCCAGCCACGCCTCTGGCCCCAGCGCCGGGTCGGTCCACATTTTCATATCATTGCTGTCGAGTTGATAGGGGACAATGGCAATCGGGCGGCCCGGCACCGTGGTGCGATCCCAAAAGGGCACATCACCCGAATAATCGTCCATATGATAGGCATAGCCCGCCTCGACCAACAGCCGCCGGGTCGCATCGGTGTGAAAATAGCGCGACAGCCAGCCAGTGGGGCGCACGCCCACGCTGCGCTGAATGCTGGCGGTGGCGCGGGCGATAAATTCGCGCTCCGCCGCCTCGTCCAGCTTGAACTGATGCACCCAGCGCCAGCCGTGGCTGACCGGTTCATGGCCCAATTCGGCAATCGCCTCGGCAATTTCCGGGTGGGCCTCCAGGCTCATTGCCGCCACCGTCCAACTGGCCATGATGTCATATGCGCGCAGCAAGCGGACGATGCGCGGTGCCCCGGCCTTGATGCCATAAAGATAGTTGGATTCATTGCCATAATTGCGGATGGGCGATTTGATGAAAATGCCCAGCTCGTCCACCGGCTCCATCCCCCGGTCGCCCCGGGCAATGGTCATTTCGCTGCCTTCCTCGACATTCACCACCACCGACAGGGCCAGTTTCGCCCCGCCCGGCCAATCCATCCGTTCCTCGCGCAGCCCCGCCATCAGTGCATTTCCTCCCCGCCGCTGACGTTCAGCGCCTCGCCCGTGACATAAGCGGCATCATCGCTGGCCAGCCAGGCACAGGCCGCCGCCGTATCACTGGCCAGACCGGGCCGCCCCAGCGGATTTTTCGCGGCCATATTGGCCAGATAGGCCTCGACGCTGGCGAACCCCAGCAATTTGGCAAAATATTCATTTTGCTGCGCCCCCAGCCCGGTGGTGACATGGTTGGGGCACACGGCATTGACGGTGATGCCATGCGCGCCCAATTCCACCGCGCTGGCCCGGGTCAGCCCGACCATGCCATGTTTGGAACTGACATAGGCGGGCAAATGCGGAAAGCCGGTTTTGGCGGCCTGGCTGGCGATATTGATGATGCGACCACCGCGTCCCCTCGCCACCATCGCCCGCGCCGCCGCCTGCGTGCAATAAAATGCGCCCGACAGATTCACCGCAATCACCGTGGCCCAGTCCGCCGGGTCGACATCCAGCAGCGGTTTCATCATGAAGCCGATGCCGGCATTGTTGACGAACACATCCACCCCGCCAAACCGCTCCGCCGCGCCCGCCACCAGCGCGGTGCACCCTGCCGGGTCGGCCACGTCACAGGCGATGGCGGCCACCGCCGCGCCGCGCGCGCGCAAATCTTCGGCCACCGCCGCTGCCTCGGCATCAATCGCCACGTCCGACACGACGCAATTGGCACCTTCGGCGGCGAAACGCTGCAAAATCGCCTGCCCCAGCCCCTTATGCTTGCCCGACCCGGTGACGACGATGGTTTTTCCGGCAAAGCGCATCACAAATCCTCGGTCAGGAGGAATTGCGGATTGTCGGCAAATTCGCCGAACGCCGCCGCGACCTTCTGAAACTCCGGATTGGTCACATCGGCGACAAAGGCGTCCATGGCGTGGATGTCGATCACCTCGACATAGGCATAGGGGGACGGCGCGTCGCTGCCGAACAGGCCGGTGGCGCGGTGCACGCTGAACTGCCGCACCGACCCCAGCGCATTCACCCCCGGAATATCGGTGCCACGCGCCCAAGCCTCATAGGCCGCCGCATCCGCCCCGGGCTTGAGATTGAATATACAGATGATCCGCATCGACGTTCTCCCTTTCCCTATCAACTGCC
>DAIUBZ010000017.1:0-15898 GCA_036846445.1 Sphingopyxis sp.
AGGTCGCGTAACAAATATCCTCGCCCTTTGGGCCCATGATGCCGGGAAAGCGGCGGTGCAGCGCGGCGACCATGTCGGCGGTGTCGTCCACCGACAGGGTGGTTTGGGTCAAAAACGCCAAAGTCGCACCATCGGCATCGGGCAGACGGTCCACATCGGCCAGCGTTTCCACCAGCGTCATTGCCCCGTCGGGCAATTGGCCGAATGTCCCGATCACCTCCGGATGGCCCAGATGGCCGATAAAGATGATGTGGCGGCCCCCAGCAAAAGCCCGTTCCGCCTGCCGGTGCACCTTGGACACCAGCGGACAGGTGGCGTCGAAATAGGTCAGGCCGCGTGCCTCGGCCTTGGCAGGCACGGATTTGGGCACGCCGTGCGCGCTGAACACCACTGGCACCCCGTCCGGCACTTCGTCCAGCGTCTCGACAAAAATTGCGCCCTGGGCGCGCAGGCTGTCGACGACGAATTTGTTATGCACGATTTCGTGGCGCACATAGACGGGTGTGCCAAATTTGCTGATTGCCTGCTCGACGATATGGATTGCCCGGTCGACCCCGGCGCAAAAGCCGCGCGGCGCGGCGATCAACAGGCGCAGGGGCGGCTGCGGCGATGATGGTGAGGAGTCGGCAGCGGGGGCGGGTGCGGTTACCATGGTCATCGCGGCACAATAGCGCAGCGGCGCGGCGCGCGCAAAGGGCATTCGCAGGGCAAAAGCCGCGCCGCGCCCGCGCACGGCTTGCATCCGGGGATGGCATCGGGCAGGGATTTGGCGAGCAGGGGTCACCCGGGGGAGCGGCACGCGCCATTGGCGTGCGCCGCCATATGGATAGAGGGATCATCACGTGTCCGACCACCACATCATCCGCCGCCACGCCGTCCGCGCGGTTGCTGCGCTGACGCTCATGGGCGCGCTGGGCGGCTGTGCCCGCGACAATGAAATCGACGTCAGCCAGGGGGTCGGGATCACCGCCACCCGCAGCCTGTGCCCTGCGGCGGCTGTGCCGTTGCACAGCGGCGACCTTACCCTGTTCGACCCGCCGGCTGACCGGACTGCAGCGGCGGTGGACGTTGTCGCGGCGCTGACCAATTTGGCCCCGGCCTGCAACGAAACCGGCGACAAAATCTATCTGGAGGCTGGCTTTGACGTGATCGCCAGCCGCCGCGACGCCGGACCGGCACGCAGCGTGGATTTGCCCTATTTCGCCACGGTGGTTCAGGGCGGCACGGCGGTGGTCGCCAAACGGGTCGGGACCGTGCGGGTGAATTTCGCCGCTGGCCAGACGCGCGGCACCGGGCAGGGCAAGGCGGCGGCCTTTGTCGACCGCACCGCCGCCACCTTGCCCGCCGACGTGCGCGAACGGCTGACCCGGCGGCGGCGCGCGGGCGATGAGGATGCAGCGGTCGATCCGCTGACCGACCCGGCGGTGCGCGCCGCCGTGGCCCGGGCCAATTTCGAGCTGTTGGTTGGCTTTCAACTGACCGAGGCGCAACTGGAATATAATGTCCGCCGCTAAGCATCGGGCCGACATTTCGCAGACGGGTCTGACCACGTGACGATTTTTGCAACTTATCGCGCTCTGCTGGACGGCGCGCTCGATGCGCTGGTGGCGCGCGGCCAATTGCCCGCCGGGCTGGACCGCAGCGCGGTCACGGTCGAGCCGCCGCGCGATGCCGCCCACGGCGATCTGGCGACCAATGCCGCGATGGTGCTGGCGCGCCCCGCCGGGCTGGCCCCGCGCGCGCTGGCCGATGTGCTGGTGGCGGAACTGGCGGTGCTGCCGGGCGTGACGGCTGCCGCGGTGGCCGGGCCGGGGTTCATCAACCTCAGCCTTGCCCCGGCGGCGTGGCATGAAGAATTGGCGGTGATGGCGGCTTTGGGGCCTGATTATGGCCGGTCCACGCTCGGGACCGGCCGCCGGGTGAATGTCGAATATGTCTCGGCCAACCCCACTGGGCCGATGCATGTCGGCCATTGCCGGGGCGCGGTGGTCGGCGATGTTCTGGCCAACATATTGGCCTTTACCGGCCATGATGTGACCCGCGAATATTATATCAATGATGCGGGCGGCCAGGTGGACGTGCTGGCCCGGTCGGTGCACCTGCGGTATCGCGAGGCGCTGGGCCATGATGTCGGCGGCGTGCCCGATGGCCTGTATCCCGGTGACTATCTGGTGCCGGTTGGCGCGGCACTGGCCGCCGAATTTGGCGATGCTTATGCCAGCGCCCCCGAAGCGGAGTGGCTGGTGCCGTTCCGCACCCGGGCGGTGGCGGCGATGATGGCGATGATCCGCGCCGATCTGGCCAAGCTGGGCATTGCCCATGATGTGTTCACGTCCGAGGCGGAACTGCACGCGGCGGGCAAACCGGCGGCGGCAGAGGCGCGGCTGCGCGCCGATGGGCTGGTCTATGACGGGGTGCTGGAGCCGCCAAAGGGCGAGGTGCCGCCTGATTGGGAGGCGACCGAACTGCCGCTGTTCCGCTCCACCCGCTTTGGTGACGATCAGGACCGCCCGATTCGCAAATCGGACGGCAGTTGGACCTATTTTGGCGCTGACCTTGCCTATCATTACGAAAAAACCCTCCGCGCCGACGAATTGATCGACATTTGGGGCGCGGACCATGCCGGGACGGTCAAGCGGATCAAGGCGGCGGTGGCGGCACTGACCGGCGGCAAGGCGCGCTTTGATGTCAAGCTGGTGCAGATGGTGCGGCTGCTGAAACATGGCGAGCCGTTCAAAATGTCCAAGCGGGCGGGCAATTTCGTCACGCTGAGCGATGTGGTGGACGAGGTGGGCCGCGATGTCGTGCGCTTTACCATGCTGACCCGCAAGGCCGATGCCCAGATGGATTTCGACTTTGCCAAGGTGGTCGAAGCCAGCCGGGAAAATCCGGTATTTTACGTCCAATATGCCCATGCCCGCATTGCATCGCTGCGCCGCCGGGCGGTCGAGGCTGGGGTGGATTTGCCCCCGCCGGACCCGGCGCTGCTGGACGATGCCGAACTGGCGCTCGCGAAACTGGCCGCGCAATTTCCGCGCGCAGTCGAGGCGGCAGCGGCGCAGCGCGAGCCGCATCGAATCGCCTTTTTTCTGGGCGATTTGGCGGCGGCCTTTCATGGCTGGTGGAATATGGGCAATGATGACCCGGCCCGCCGGATCATCATGGTTAATGCGCCTGACAAAAGCGCAGCGCGCCTGTATCTTGCCGATCGTGTGGGACAGATACTCGCTGGCGGGCTGGCCCTGCTGGGGGTCGAGGCGTTGGAGGAATTGGCATGAGCAGCACCGATGACATGGGCAAACCGCTGAATCTGGATGCGGGTGAGGCCTTGCCCTGGCTGGAACCGGCGGCGGACTATGACGATGATGATGCGATTGCGCCCGGCAAGCTGGTGGCGATGGTATTGGGCGGACTGGTCCTGATCGGGGCGATTTTGGGCGGGCTGTGGCTGGCCCAAGGCGGCGGTTCGGCGGGGCGCGGCGAGCTGATCGCGGCGCAGGACGAGCCGTATAAGGTGTCGCCCGCAACTGATGGCGCCAAGCAATTTGAAGGCGAGGGCGACGCCAGTTTCAAGGCCAGTGAGGGCGGCGAGCCGGATGGCCGGGTGGACCCGAGCCGGGCGAGCGAGGAGCCTGCGGCGGCCCCGGCGGCGGCACCAGCCGCCCCGGCGGCGGTTGCGCCTGCCGCTGCGCCCGCAGCGAAGGCTGCGGCAGCACCGGCCCCGGCGGCGGCCAAGCCGGGAGTGATCGTCAAGCCCGCGCCAATCGCGAAAACCCAGATTGCCGCCAGCAAAGCCCCCGCCCCCGCCTCCGCCCCGGCCAAGGCAACCAGTTTGAAGCCGGTGGAAAAGGCCGCTCCCGCCGCCGCCGCTGTCCCGCGCGGCGGCACTGCCATGGTGCAACTGGGGGCGTTCAGCAGCGAAGAAAGCGCGGCAAAGGCGTGGACCAGCCTGTCGCGCCGCTTTGCCTATCTTGCGCCGCTGAGCCGCGACATTGCCCGCGCCGATGTTGGCGGCAGCACCGTTTACCGGCTGCGGGCCAGCACGGGGTCGGCGGCGGCTGCGGGCGATGTCTGCGCCCGGCTGAAGGTGGCCGGCGAAAGCTGCGTCCTGGTGCGGTGACGGGCGGCGGTCGAGGGCAGTGGTCTTGCTGCCGCTGATCATCGGCCTGTCCGGCCCGGCGCTGACCGCGGATGAGCGGGCATGGATTGCCTCGGCGCGGCCAGCGGGCTTCATCCTGTTCGCCCGCAATGCCGACAATCCTGTGCAGTTGCGCGCACTGACCGACGCATTGCGCGCGCTCACCGCGCGGGACGATGTGCCGATTTTGATCGACCAGGAGGGCGGGCGGGTGGCCCGGCTTGCCCCGCCGCATTGGCCCGCTTTCCCCGCCGCCGCTGCCTTTGGGGCGGTTTACCGGCGCGCTCCGGCCACCGCAATCGCGGCGGCGCGTCACAATGGTCTGGCGCTGGCGGCGGTGCTGGCCGATGCCGGGATCAGCGTGAATTGCGCGCCGATGCTGGATGTCGCCCAGCCGGATGCGGACAAGGTGATCGGCGACCGGGCGTTTGGCAGCGATCCGCTGCAGGTGGCGGCGCTCGGCCGGGCGCTGCTGGACGGCATGGTGGCGGGCGGGGTCCAGGGGGTGGTGAAACATCTGCCGGGCCATGGCCGGGCGCGGGTGGACAGCCACAACGCCATGCCGGTGGTGGCGGCGGATGCGGCGGCGCTGGCCGCTGATCTTGCCCCATTTGTCGCGCTGAAATCGGCGGCCATCGCCATGACCGCGCACATCAACTATCCGGTGTGGGACGCCGCCGCTCCGGCGACATGCAGCGCGGCGGTGATCGCAAACATCATCCGGGGCCAGATTGGCTTTGACGGTTTGCTGATGTCCGATGATCTGGCGATGGGCGCGCTGACCGGCGATGCTGCGGCGCGCGCGCGCGCGGCGCTGGATGCGGGCTGTGATCTGGCGATGCACTGCCATGCTGCGGCGGCGGAACTGGATGCGGTGGCGGCGGCGGTTCCGGACATGACGGCGGCGGCGCGCCTGCGGCTGGACCGGGCGATGGCCCCGACCTGGCCGCGCACCGGCCATGGGCCAAGCGGCGCTGACCATGCGGCGGCCCGCGATGCGCTGTTGGCGGCGGCTGGTGGCTGAACCGGAGGATCTGGATTGGGAGGGCGCGCCGGGCGGCCCCGCAACCGCACCTGCCGCGCTGGTGGTGGCGCTGGACAGTTGGGCTGGGCCGCTGGATTTGCTGTTGGCGCTGGCCCGCGTGCAAAAGGTGGATTTGCGGCAGATTTCAATCTTGGCGCTGGTGGAACAATATCTGGCCTATATCGCCGGGGCCCGGGCGCTGAAGCTGGAGGTGGCGGCGGATTATCTGGTGATGGCGGCATGGCTGGCCTATTTGAAATCGGCGCTGTTGCTGCCCAAAAATCCGGCGGAAGAGCCATCGGCTGAGGAATTGGCGCTGCGCCTGCAACTGCGGCTGGCCCGGCTGGGGGCGATGCGCGAGGCGGCGGCGCGGCTGCTGGCCCGCGATCTGGTCGGGCGCGATGTGTTCCGCCGCGCCGCGCCAGAGGGGCTGGCGGCCGAAAAATTGCGGCGGTGGGACGCAGGTCTGTTCGATCTGATGGCGGCCTATGGCCAGGTGCAGGCGCGGCGCACCCCGGTGGTTCACCGTATTGCCGACCGGGCGGTGGTGACGTTGGAGGCGGCGCTGGCGCAGCTGGAGGCGGCGCTGGCCGTCCGGCTCGACTGGGGCGAACTGGCCGCCATGTTGCCGCCCGATCTGGCTGGCCCGCTGCGGCGCTCGGCGCTCGCGTCGGCCTTTGTCGCGGCGCTGGAGCTGGCGCGGCAGGGGCGGGTGGAGTTGCGGCAAGATGCCGCTTTTGCTCCCTTGTTGCTCAAGCGGGCGGCGGCGTGATCACTTCGCCGCCCCCGATCAGCCCCGCCGCCCGCGCGGTGCAGGCGCTGATTTTCGCCGCGACCGCGCCGCTGGGCGTGCGCGAACTGGCGGGCGCGCTGGGCGACGACTGGCCGGTGGCGGTGGTGCGCGCGGCGCTGGCTGAACTGGCGGACTATCATCGCGGCACCGGCATTGAACTTGTCGAACGCGGCGGCGCTTATCTGATGCAAACTCCGGCGGATCTGGCCCATTTGCTGCGCCCGGTGCGCGAGGAGGTGCGGCGGCTGAGCCGGGCGGCCAGCGAGGTGCTGGCGATTATTGCCTATCATGAACCGGTCAGCCGGGCCGAGATTGAGGCGATTCGCGGGGTCCAGACCGCCAAGGGGACGCTGGATGTGCTGATGGAGGCGGGGTGGATTGTCCCGGCTGGGCGGCGCGAGGCGCCGGGGCGGCCCCTGATCTACCAGACGACGCCCAGCTTTCTGGTCCATTTCGGCTTGTCCAGCCGCAAGGATTTGCCGGGGGTCGAGGATTTGCGGGCGGCGGGCCTGCTCGATCCGGTTGATCTGGCGCTGGAGGCGGCGCTGGACGGCGGCGGGGACAACTCCGACGATGATGCGCCGGAACTGGTAAATCCCGCTGAGGACGCCTAGATAGAGGGCGTGGGCCTGGCGCGGCGATGGCGCGCGGGCGATTTTGGCGCTGACATGCGCAAAAGGAGAAGAGCCATGGGCAGTTTCAGCATTTGGCATTGGCTGGTGGTCGGCATTTTGGTGTTGCTGTTGTTTGGCAAGGGCCGCTTTTCCGACATGATGGGTGATGTGGCCAAGGGGCTGAAAAGCTTCAAAAAAGGCATGGCGGATGATGATAACGCCCCGCCGCCCGCTGTCCCGCCGCGCCAGATTGACGGCCAGCGGGCGGGCGAGCCGCCCGCCGCGCCGCCCAGCGGTTCGGCCAACACTTCGGCCAGCGAGCATGACCGGAGCAACTGAGGCCCGGCGGCTGGACCGGCGCGATGTTTGATATTGCCCCCACCGAATTGATGGTGGTCGCGGTCATCGCGCTGGTGGTGATTGGGCCAAAAGAACTGCCCGCCGCCATGCGCGTTGTCGGCAAATGGGTTGGCAAGGTGCGGGCGATGGCGGGCCAGTTTCGCAGCGGGCTGGACACAATGATGCGCGAGGCGGAAATGGAGGAACTGGAGAAAAAATGGCGCGCGCAAAATGAAGAGATCATGCGCCAATTCCCCCGGGCCGAGGATGCGCCGGACAGCGGCATGGCCCCGGTAATCACCAGCACCGCACCGCCGCCAGCGCCCCCGCCTGCGCTTACGCCCGGCGAGCCGCCCAAACATGACTGAGATCGGCGGCGACGCCCCCCCCACCACCGCCCCCGCACCTGCCGACGAGCAAGTCTTTGCCGGGGACGCGCCGGCGGACATGGATGCCAGCAAAATGCCGCTGCTCGACCATCTGGTCGAATTGCGCACCCGGCTGCTGCGCGCGGTCATCGCGCTGGCGGTGGCATTTGTGATCTGTTTCGCTTTCGCCCGCCAGATTTTCACCTTTCTGGTTCAGCCATTGCTGGCGGCGGGTCAGGACAAGGTGATTTACACCCAATTGTTCGGGGCATTTTTTGTCGAGGTGAAGGTGGCGCTGTTCGCCGCGGTCATGCTGGCCTTTCCGGTCATCGCCAACCAATTGTGGAAATTTGTCGCCCCCGGCCTGTATAAACAGGAAAAAGGCGCATTGCTGCCGTTTCTGCTCGCCACGCCGGTGCTGTTCACCATCGGTGCGGCGGCAGCCTATTATGGGGCGATTCCGGTCGCGCTGCGATTCTTGCTGGGGTTTCAGGGCAATTTGGGGGGGGTGCAGCAGGAAGCCCTGCCCGATGTCGGCTATTATCTGTCGTTCATCATGCAGTTCATCCTGGCATTTGGCCTGACATTCCTGCTGCCGATTTTGCTGATGCTGCTGGAACGGGCGGGAATTGTCACCCGCGCCAAGCTGATTGCCGCCCGGCGTTACATGATTGTCGGCGCATTTGTGATCGCCGCTGTGGCCACTCCGCCCGACGTGGTCAGCCAGTTCCTGCTCGCGGTGCCGATCATCCTGCTCTATGAATTGTCACTGGTCGCCATCTGGTTCACCCAGCGCCGCCGGGCCAAGGCCGCCGCCGCGCCGCCGGCTTAACCCCCGGATTGCAGACAGGCCAGCAACCCCTCGCGGTAGGTGGGATAAGCGGGCCGCCAGCGCAGCAGCCGCTGGGCCTTGTGGTTGGCGATCCGGCGGTTTTCGGCGTAAAAATCGCGCGCCATCGGCGATAGATTCGCCTCCGCCAGCGCCACCAGCGGCGGCAGCGGCAGGCCAAGCAGCGCGCAGCCATAAGCGGTGACCTGATTGGCGCTGCACGGCAAATCGTCGGCCAGATGATAAATACCGGGCGGCCCGGCAAAGCTGGCGATCGTGCCAGCGGCAATGTCATCGACATGCACCCGGCTGAACATCTGGCCCGGCGCGGCAATCCGCTTGGCCTGGCCGCTGCGGATGCGATCGAGCACGCTGCGCCCCGGCCCGTAAATTCCGGGCAGGCGCAGCACCCGGACATCGCCGCGCAGCGCCTGCCACGCCGCATCCGCCGCCGCCCGCGCGGTGCGCCGCCCGCGCCCGATGGCCGCGCTTTCGTCCACCCACGCGCCGCCGCAATCGCCATAGACGCCGGTGGCAGAGAAATATCCCACCCACCGCGCGGGAGCCACTGCCAACGCCGCGCCATAAGCGTCCAGCACCGGATCGCGACCGTCGTCACCGGGCGGCACCGATGACAATATGTGGCTGGCCCCGCGAACCGCCGCCAGCACCGCCGCGCGGTCGCCAAAGGGAATCAGCCCACCGCCGCCTCGGCTGGTGCCGCTGACCGTCCAGCCGCGCGCGGTCAACCGTCCCGCCAGCACCCGGGCGCTATAGCCCATGCCAAAGATGAAAATATTGCCCATGCGCTGACCCCATGTTGCACAGCCATCGCCCGGCGCATAGAGGGGGTTATGGCCGATTTCACCGCTGCTCCGCCCGCCCCTGTCACCATTTATCGCACCGATTATGCCCCGCCGCCGTGGCTGGTGCCGGTGGTGCGGCTGGATTTTGCGCTCGGTCTTGGCGAAACGCGGGTGAGTGCGGAGTTGCAGGTGGCGCGCAATCCCGGCGGGGCGGGCGGGCCACTGGTGCTGTGCGGCGACGGGCTGGTGGCGGACCAGGTTGCGGTCGATGGCGGTCATGCGGATTGGCACATGGCGGGCGACGATCTGGTGATCGATCTGGGCGCGCGCGACACCGCGACCATCGCCATCACCACCCGCATCGACCCCAGCGCCAACAGCCAGTTGATGGGCCTTTATGCCTCAAACGCCATGCTGTGCACCCAGTGCGAGGCGCAAGGGTTTCGGCGGATCATGTTCCACCCCGACCGGCCCGATGTCCTGTCGGTTTACACCGTGCGGATGGCGGGCGACGCCGCGCTGTTTCCGGTCCTGTTGGCGGGTGGCAACCCCGTCGCCAGCGGCGCGGGCGCGGACGGCAGCCACTGGGCCGAGTGGCACGACCCCTGGCCCAAGCCCAGCTATCTCTTCGCGCTGGTGGCGGGCGATCTGGTCGCCAACCGCAGCCAGTTCACCACCGCCAGCGGCAAGCTGGTCGATCTGGCGATCTGGGTCCGCGCCGGGGATGTCGAGCGCACCCATCACGCGATGGCGGCGCTCAAGGCCAGCATGGCGTGGGATGAACAGGTGTATGGCCGCGAATATGACCTTGACCAGTTCAACATTGTCGCGGTCAGCGATTTCAACATGGGCGCGATGGAGAATAAGGGGCTGAACATCTTTAACAGCCGCTACATCCTCGCCGACCCGGACACCGCCACTGACGCCGATTATGACGCGATTGCGGCGGTCGTGGCCCATGAATATTTCCACAATTGGTCCGGCAACCGGGTGACGTGCCGCGACTGGTTTCAATTGTCGCTGAAGGAAGGCTTTACCGTTTACCGCGACCAATGTTTTTCCGCCGATCATGGCTCGGCGGCGGTCAAGCGGATTGAGGATGTGCGGGTGCTGCGCGCCGCGCAATTTCCCGAGGACAGCGGCCCGCTCGCGCACCCGATTCGCCCGGACAGTTTTCAGGAAATATCCAATTTCTACACCGCGACCGTGTACAACAAAGGGGCAGAGGTCATCCGGATGCTGGCCACATTGCTGGGCCCGGAGCAGTTTCGTGCCGGAACCGACCTGTATTTCGCCCGTCACGATGGGCAGGCAGCAACTTGCGAGGATTTTGTGCTGGCGATGGAGGCGGCGAGCGGCACCGACCTTGGCCAATTTCGGCGCTGGTATGAACAGGCTGGCACCCCCCGGCTGGGGCTGACGGTGGGCGATGACGGGGCAGGCAATTGGCATGTCGATATTGCCCAGACGGTGCCGCCGACCCCCGGCCAGGCCGACAAGGTGCCGATGCACCTGCCGTTGCGGCTGGCGGCCTTTGCGATGGACGGCGCGGGCACCAGCGGCGGTGAACAGTTGATCGAGGTGCGCGCAGCGGTGCAGCGGGCGGCGCTTGGCCGCTTTGCGGCGCGCCCGGCGCTGTCCGTCAATCGGGGGTTTTCAGCGCCGGTGGTGTTCGAGTTGGCCCGCGCGCCCGGCGAACTGGCGTGGCTGGCGGCGCATGACGACGACCCCTTTGCCCGCTATGAGGCGGTGCAGCAATTGATGCTGGACCAGATTGTCGGCGAGCTGACCGGCGGCGCGGCGGACAGCGACGCGGTCGTGGCGGCCGTGGCCAATTTGCTGGCGGACGCGGCGGCGGACCCCGGCTTTGCTGCTGAGGCTGCGGTGGTGCCAAGCGAGGCGTTCATCGGCGACCAGATGCTAATCGTTGACCCCGATGCCATTCGCGCCGCCCGCCGCGCGCTTCAGGCGCAACTGGGCCGGGCGCTGGATGGGCAGTGGCGGCGCTGGCTGGACGCCCCGGCCCCGGCGGCCGACGATCTGTCGCCGGGCGCGGTGGGCCGGCGGCGGCTGGCGGCGGCGGCGCTGACCACTTTGGCGGCGGCGGGGGCGGCGGATGCCGCCGCGCTGGCCTATGCCCGCTTTGCCGGGGCCGCAGGCATGACCGACCGGCAGGCGGCGCTGGCGGTGCTGGCGCACGGCGACAGCGCCGAGCGGACGGCGGCGCTGGCGGAATTTTATGCCCGCTATGACGGCAATGCGCTGGTGATCGACAAATGGTTCCAGCTTCAGGCCTGGTCGCTGCGCCCGGACACGCCAGAGGTGGTGGCGGCGTTGGCGCAGCATCCCGCCTTTTCACTGGCCAATCCCAATCGGGTGCGCTCCCTCTATGGCGCATTTTCGGGCAATCAGGCGGCGTTCCACCGCGCGGACGGCGCGGGTTATCGGCTGCTGGCTGATCTGGTTATCGCGCTGGACCCCAAAAATCCGCAAACGGCGGCGCGGATGATCCCGCCCTTTGGCCGCTGGCGGCGGTTTGACGCCGCCCGGGCGGCGCTGATGCAGGCGGAACTGGCGCGGATATTGGCCGCGCCGGGCCTGTCGCGCGACGTGCAGGAACAGGCGAGCAAGAGTTTGGCGAGCTAAACGCCGCTGTGCGTCAGTTTTCGGCGATCCACGCCGCCACTTCGCCCGCGATCTGATTGGCGGCGGCGGACAGCGCGGCACCAGCGGGGCGGGGGGCGATTTCGCCGATGTCAGTGGCGGCGGCAAAGCGGCGCTGGCTGACGCTGCGGCCATCGGCGCTGGTCAGTTCGGCCTGATACACCACGCGCGCGGTCCGGCTGGGGCCGTCAATGCCAAATTCCAGCAAAGCGCCGCTCAGCCGCGCCTTGGCGGCGGGGTGGCCATCGCCCAGCACCAAGCGGTTGGTGGCGGTCGCCACCCGCTCCGCCAGCAATTGCTGAAACAGGCGCTGCGGCGGCTCGACCCACGCCGCGTCGACCAGATAGGCGACGGTGCCGCTGTCCTGTTGCACGGGGATGCGCGGGGTGCGCAATTTCTGCGGCACATCGGGCTGGGCAATCGCCAGCGTCGGCGAATTGGCGTTGGACCGGGCGGCGGTGGTGGGCAGGGGGTCGGCGGCGGGCGCCGTCAGCGTCAGCAAAAATGGCAATGGCTTGCCGCCGCCCAGATTGACACAGCCGCCAAGGCCCAGCGCGGCCAGCGCCGCCGCCGCCGCCGCCATCGCCGCCTGCCGCCGCTTCGCTGCGTTCATGTCATTTCCCATCCTTGTAATCCGGCAATTTGCTGCCGCCGACCAGCGCGCCCGCACCGCCGCTTTCCAGCTTTTCCGTAAGCGTGGTCAGCGAATTGGCGGTGCGCCGCACATCGCGCAGCGCCGCGTTAAACTCCGGCACGCTGGTCTCGCTAAACCCGGTCAGGCCGGGCCTTGCCGCCTGTAAGGTCGCGTCCAGCGAGGCCAGCGACTTGTCGGCATTGGCCAATGTCCGGCGCAGATCGCCAACCGCCGGGCCGACCTGATTGTCCATCGCGGCCTGCGCCGATCCGGTCAGCGTCCCGATTTGTTCTGCGGCCACCGCCGCCTTGGCCAGCGCAGTGCGCGCGTCGGCGATGGTGCCGTCAATTGCCGCGCCGTTGCTGGCCAGATTGCCGGTGACGGTTTCGACATTGGCCAGGATATTGGCCAGGCTGGCCAGATTGCGGTCACTGGCCAACTCGTTCAGCCGGTCGCTCAACGTGGTCAGCCGGTTGAGCAATTGCGGCGCGGTGTCCAGCAATGCGCCCAGCCCGCCAGTGCGGGTTGGGATGACTGGTCGCCCGCCCGGCCCGGCATCGGTGATTTCCGGCGCGCCCTTGACCGCGCCGTCCAGCGTGATCTGGCTGACCCCGGTAAAGCCCACCCCGGCCAGCACCGCGCTGGTGCCCTGAAGAATCGGGACCTTTTCCACAACCGACACCCGCACCCGGACAAATTTGGGATCATCGGGCCACAGCGCAATTTCCTGAACCTCGCCCACCGGCACCCCGTTGAACAACACCGTGCCGCCCCGGTTCAGCCCCTCGACCGACTGGCCGAAAAATATGTCATATTCGCGCCGCGACCCGCCGCCGTCATTTGCCAGCCACATGAAGAAACCGGCCATGGCGAACAACAGCGCCATGACGACCGATCCCACCAGCACATTGTTCGACCGTGTTTCCATCATTGCGTCCCATTGGCCGGGTGGCTGGCCCCGGCGCGGTGGCTGGATGCCGCCGCCCGTCCGCGCGGCCCCAGAAAATAATCGGCAATCCATGGATGACGGGTGGCCAGCAATTGGTCAATGCTGCCAATCGCAATCACCCGCTTTTCCGCCAGCACCGCCACCCGGTCACAGGTGGCATAGAGCGAGTCGAGATCATGGGTGATCAAAAACACCGTCAGCGACAGGGTTTCGGCCAATTGCCGGATCAGCAGGTCGAATTTCGCCGCGCCAATCGGGTCCAGCCCGGCGGTGGGTTCGTCGAGAAACAACAGCGCCGGATCCAGCGCCAGCGCCCGCGCCAGCCCGGCGCGCTTCACCATGCCGCCCGACAGTTCGGCGGGATATTTGTTGGCCGCATCGGCGGGCAGGCCGACCATCCGCAATTTATAGGCCGCAATCTCGCGCCGGAACTCGGGCGCCAAATCGGGGTAAAACTCCAGCAATGGCACCTCGATATTCTCGGCCACGGTCAGGGTGGAAAACAGCGCCCCGCCCTGAAACATCACCCCCCACCGGCGGCGCAGGTCGCGCCCGCCCCGGCCCAGATGGTCGCTGCTTTGCAACCGGCCAAACACCCGGATTTCCCCCGACAAGGGCTGTTGCAGGCCGATGATCGAGCGCATGAGCACCGATTTTCCCGTGCCCGACCCGCCGACCACCCCCAGGATTTCGCCGCGCCTGACGTCGAGATCAAGATTTTCGTGGATCACCGCCGGCCCGAAGCAATTGCTCAGCTCGCGCACCTGAATGGCGAATTCATGGGCCTCCGGCATGATGGCTGCGTGCATCAATCCCACCCCAGCGCCGTGAAAAAGACCGCAAAAAATGCGTCGAGCACAATCACCAGGAAAATCCCCGCCACCACCGCCGCTGTGGTCCGCTCGCCCACTTCGGCGGCATTTTGCTGCACCTGCATCCCGGAATAACAGCCGGTGACCGCCACGATCAGCGCGAACACCGGCGCCTTGATCAGCATGATGTAGTAATCGGTCATCGGGATGATGTCCTGCAACCGCTGAACATAGGTCAGCGGCGGGATGCCAAGGCCAAACCAGCAAAACAGCCCGCCCCCGGCAATGGCGGCAATCCCGGCAAAAAAGCCGAGCAGCGGCATCATCAGCACGGTTGCCAGCACCCGGGGAATGACGATCGATTCCATCGGCGACACGCCAATGGTGCGCAGCGCATCCACCTCCTCGGTCAGCTTCATGGTGCCGATTTGCGCGGCAAAGGCGCTGCCCGACCGGCCCGCCACCATGATCGCGGTCATCAGCAGCCCCAATTCACGCATCGACGCGCGGCCGACCAGATTGATGGTGAACATCTCCAGCCCGAATTGCTGCAACTGGGTTGCGCCCTGCTGGGCAATCACAATGCCGATCAAAAAGCTCATCAGCCCGATGATCGCCAGCGCATTGACCCCCACCGCCTGAAAACCCGCCACCACTGCGTGCCAGCGCACCCGCCGCCGGTTCACCACCATTGCCGCGATCGCCGCCACGGTCGCGCCCAAAAAGCCGATGATGCCAATGAATTCGCGCAGCGTCCGGCGGGTGCCATCGCCGATATCGTCCAGAAATTGCCGCCAGGCCGGAACCGCTGGAAGCGGCTGCTCGGCATTGCCGCTCGCAGCGCGCACCGCGTCGATCAATTGGCGCGTCTGGCGGGTGCCGCCGCTGATCGCGGCGTCAAATTGCGCGGCGGTCCGCACGATCAGCCAGGCGCCAACCGTGTCCACCCGCTCGACCTCATCCAGATTGATGGCGGCCACTGTATCCAGCGCGGGCAGGGCGCCCGGCAATTCGCCCAGCCGCGCCAGCGTCACCCGGCCGGACAGGCGCAGCACCGGTCCATCCGGGCTGGCCGTGATCTGATATTGTGCCATCTCCACGCCGCCAACCTTGCCCGGCTTTGGGGGTGTCAGCAAGCCCTTTGCGGGCGGCCCCGGCTTGGGCTAAACGATCCGCCATGACTGCGCCCGCCCCTGCCGCCCCGCCAGCCAAATCGGCTTCTCCCGTCCGGCTGGCGATTTATGACATGGACCGCACGATCACCCGCACCGGCACTTACAGCGGCTTTTTGCTGGCGCTGGTGCGGCTGCGGGTGTGGCGGCTGATATTCCTGCCGCTGGTTTTGCTGGCGGTGCTGGCTTATGCGGCGCGGCTGGTGGGGCGCGGGCGGCTCAAGGAATTGACGCTGGGCCTGCTGGCCGGGCGGCGCCTGTCGGGGCCGGATTTTGACCGGCTGGTTGAGCGCTACGCCGCCCGCACCCTGGCCCGCAACAGCCATGGCGGGGCGCTGCGCCAGATTGCGGCAGACCGGGCGGCGGGCTATCGGGTGGTGCTGGCCACCGCTTCATTTCACCTTTATGTCGATGCGATTGCCCGGCAGCTGGCGATTGATGATGTGCTGGCCACGCGGCTGCGCCCCGGCACCACCCGGCTGGCCGGGGCCAATTGCTATGGCGCTGCCAAGGCGGCGCGGGTAGAGGAGTGGTTTGCCGACGCCGGGATTGATCCCGCCGCTTGCCATATCCGCGCCTATAGCGATCATATCTCCGACCTGCCGCTGCTGGCGATGGCGGACGAGCCGGTGGCGGCAAACCCGTCACCGCGGCTCGCGGCGGCGGCCCGGGCGCGCGGCTGGCCGGTGGTATATTGGAATTAGGGTCAGGACCCATTAAATGCACGTTCGAGGTTTGAGGCCATTTTGCTCAGGG
>DAIUBZ010000018.1:0-15747 GCA_036846445.1 Sphingopyxis sp.
GCCCCGTCCGGCCAGTCCGCCGCGACCAACTGGTGCCACAGCGGCGGCACCCCGGCCAAGGTGGTTGGGCGCAGCGCCGCCGCCGCCTTGACCACATCGCGCGGGGTCAGATAGTCGATGGGGGCGACGCTGGCCCCGGCAAACCACGCCGACAGCAATTGGTTCTGGCCATAGTCAAAGCTGAGCGGCAACACCGCCAGCACCCGGTCCGCCGGGGTCAGCCCCAGATAATCGGCCACGCTGGCCGCGCCCAGCCACAAATTGGCGTGGGTGAGCATCACCCCCTTGGGCCGCCCGGTCGATCCGCTGGTATAAAGCAGCGCGGCCAGATCGCCGGGCGCAGCGGCGGATGGCGGCAGCGCCGGACCGGGACCATCCAGCACCGCCAGCGCCGCCGCGTCATCCGCCACCCGCCAGTCGCCGCCGCGAAGCGATTGCAGGCGGGCCGGCGCCGCGATCAGCAGCGCTGCGCCGCTGTCGGCCAGAATATGCGCGGCCTGCGCCGGTTTCAGCAGCGGATTGATCGGCACATGGATCCGCCCGGCCCGCGCCGCCGCCAGCGGCAACACCGCGCTCAGCCGATTCTTGCCCAGCCAGCTCGCCACCCGCGCGCCCGGCCCCGGCGTCTGGTTCGCCAGCCACGCCGCCAGCCGTCCGGTCATCGCCTCCAGCGCGGCATAATCATGGTCAGCGCCGCCGCAGATCAGCGCGCTCGCCCCCGCTGCCCCGCACAGCGGCAGGTGGTCGAGGGGCCGGCTGAGCGGCGCCAGCGGCGGCGAGGGTGGGCGGCTGTTCATGGACTATTCGCAAAATGGGCTTATCACAGCCAGTCTATCGCCGCGAGTGGTGAAGGATCCGCTAAACCCCGCGCCAAAAGCTGTTGGAAGCCGTTGATTGCCATGAACCATGCCGAACCCATCGATCCCATCGACGCCGCGCTGCGCGCCATTTTCGCCGACATCTTGGGCCTTGGCCCGGACCGCGCCGCAGCATTGGCCCCCGATGACGGCCTGTTCGGCACCCTGCCCGAACTGGACAGCATGGCGGTCGCCACCCTGCTGACCGAGGTTGAGGATCGGCTCGGCATGGTGATCGATGACGAGGATGTCGATGCCGATCTGTTCGCAACCTATGGCAGTTTTCTGGCCTTTTGCCGCGCCCGGGCGACCGGCTGATCGCGATGGCTGAGGCGCTGCTCAGCCATGGGCCAGCGGATGCGGCCGAGCATATTCTGCTGGTTGCGCCGCTGTTTGCCGAGGCGAACCGGATGCGCCGCACCCTGGTCATGGTGATGCGGGCGCTTGCCGCGCGCGGCATCGCCAGCCATCTGCCAGACCTGCCGGGTCAGAACGACAGTCTGGTGCCGCTGGCGGCGGTCAGCCTGACCGATTGGCGGGTGGCGCTGGCCGGAGTGGCTGCCGCCCTGCCCGCCCCGCCGCTGATTGCCAGCGTGCGCGGCGGCGCACTGATTGATGATTTGCGCGGCGGCGCACTGATTGACGGCGACGTCACGGCGCGCGGCTGGTGGCGGCTAGCCCCGCTCGACGGCAGCGCGGTCCTGCGTCACCTCAGCCGCACCCAGGCGATCAGCGACCGCGAGGCCGGGGTGTCACCGCCCGCGCCGCCGCCGGACGCGCCGCAGCAGCTCGCGGGCTATCTGCTGTCGGCGGCGATGCGCGCTGATCTGGCGGCGGCCACGCCCGCTGCATGCGCGCCGCTGCGCACCGTGACGCTGGGGACCAGCGGCGGGACAGCGATGCCAGCCACGATCCCCGGCACCCCGCTGTGGCTGCGGGCGGAGCCGGGGGAGGATGCGGCAATGACCACCGCCATCGCGGACGATCTGGCGGCATGGAGCCGGCAATGCGCGAAACCCTGAATTTTGTGGCCGAAGGCGCGGTGCTGGCCGCCAGTCTGGACCCCGCGCCGGGCACCACCGGGGTGGTGATCGTGTCCGGCGGCAATGAAATCCGCTGCGGCCCGCATGGCAGCATGGCGATGCTGGCGGCCAGGCTGGCGGCGGCGGGGCATCCGGTGCTGCGCTTTGACCGGCGCGGGGTCGGCGACAGCGTCGGCGATAATGGCGGCTATCGCACCAGCCGCCCCGATATTGCGGCCGCCATCGCCGCCCTGCGCGCCGCCCAGCCCCAGCTTCGCCGGGTGGTCGGCTTTGGCAATTGCGATGGCGCGGCGGCGCTGCTGATCCACCAGCCGCTCGCACTCGATGCGCTGGTGCTGGCCAATCCGTGGACGCTGCCCGATGCAGCGGATGGCGGCGAAGCTGTGGACGCGGCCCCCGCCCTGCCCCCGGCGGCGGCGATTCGCGCGCGCTATCTGACCCGGCTGCGCGATCCGGCCAGCATCTGGCGGCTGCTGACCGGCGGGGTTGATCTTGCCCGGCTCGCGCGGGGCCTGCGCGCCGCTGCCGCCCAGCCACTTGCCCAGCCAGTCGCCACGGACATCAGCAGCGCCATGCTTGCCGCATTGGCGGCGCAGCGCCAGCCCACGGCGATCCTGCTGGCCAGCGGCGACCGCACCGCCCAGGCCTTTGCCGCCAGCTGGGCCAGCGCCGCCGGGGCCGCCGCGCGCGCCAATCCGGCGGTGAAATTGCACGAGCGCGCGAGCGCCAGCCACAGCTTTGCCAGCGATGGCGATGCTGACTGGCTGGCGGCTCAGCTCATCGCGGCAGCAGGTTCCGCCTGATGGGCGGCGGGGGGTTCCGCCTGATCGGCGGAGGCTTGGGCGGCATGAAAATCCGCCTCGGCCAGAAATTTCTCGGCCTCCAGCGCGGCCATACAGCCCATGCCCGCCGCCGTGACCGCCTGGCGATAGATTTTGTCGGCAACATCGCCCGCCGCAAACAATCCCGGCACGCTGGTGCGGGCGGTGCCGGGTTCGACCAGCAGATACCCCTCGGCGTCCATCGGCAATTTGCCCGCGAACAGCGCGGTCGCCGGCTTGTGGCCAATCGCCACAAAGGCACCATCAGCGGCAATATGGCTGGCCGCACCGGTGACGGTGTCGACCACATCCACGCCGGTCAGCCCGCCGCTGCCAGCCGGATCGCCGACAAACCGCTCGACCCTGGCGTTCCACCGGATGGTGATGTGCGGATTGGCGCGCAGCCGGTCCTGCAGGATCTTTTCCGCACGCAATGCGTCGCGGCGGTGGATCAGGGTCACATCCTGGCTGTGGTTGGTCAGATACAGCGCCTCCTCCACCGCAGTATTGCCGCCGCCGATCACCACCACCTTTTTGCCGCGATAGAAAAATCCGTCACAAGTCGCACAGGCCGACACCCCCTTGCCGCCCAATTCCGCCTCGCCCGGCACGCCCAGCCAGCTCGCCTGCGCGCCGGTGGCCACGATCAAACTGTCAGCCAAATAGGTGTCGCCGCTGTCGCCGGTCAGCCGGAACGGCCGGGCGCTCACGTCAATGTCCACAATCATGTCCCACATCATCCGGGTGCCGACATGCTCGGCCTGCGCCTGCATTTCCTCCATCAGCCATGGGCCCTGAACGACATCGCGAAAGCCCGGGTAATTTTCAACATCGGTGGTGATGGTCAACTGACCGCCCGGCTGCATCCCCTGCACCACAATCGGGGCCATCCCGGCGCGGGCGGCATAAATGGCGGCGGTCAGCCCCGCCGGGCCAGAGCCCAGGATGACGCAGCGGCTGGTGTGGACGGTCGGCATTGGGTCAGGCTCCGGTCGGGTGAAACAGTGGCTCAGTCAACATCGGCATAGGCCTGTGATGGATCGGCCAGGTCGCTGAATTTGGTGGTCTGGGCATTGAAATGCAAGCGCACTTTGCCGGTGGAGCCGTGGCGCTGCTTGGCGACGATCAATTCAGCAAGACCAAAGACCCCCTCCATCTCGCGCGACCATGCCTCGTGCGCGGCGGCGATTTTGGGGTCGGCATCGGCCCCTTGCGGCTGTTTGGGCTCACGCGCGGCAACATAATAATCCTCGCGGAACACAAAAAACACCATGTCCGCGTCCTGCTCGATCGAGCCAGATTCGCGCAAATCCGACAATTGCGGCCGCTTGTCCTCGCGCTGCTCCACCGCCCGGCTCAATTGCGACAGGGCCAGCACCGGCACCTCCAGCTCTTTGGCCAGCGTTTTCAGCCCGCGCGAGATTTCGCTGATTTCCTGCACCCGGTTTTCGCTGCCGCCGCGCCCCGTTCCTTGCAACAGTTGCAGATAATCGACGATAATCAGGCCAATGCCGTGCCGCTGGCGCAGCCGCCGCGCCCGGGTGCGCAGCGCGGCGATGGTCAGCCCGGCCGTGTCGTCGATGTATAGCGGCAGGCTGTCCAGATCCTGGGCGGCGTGCATCAATTTGCGAAACTCGTCGGCGGAAATCTTGCCCATCCGCAGCGCCTCTCCCGACACGCCCGATTGCTCGGCCAAAATGCGGGTGGCCAATTGGTCGGCGGACATTTCCAGACTGAAAAATGCGACTTTCGCGCCCATATTCTTGGCTGCGTCGATTTTGGCATCGCTGTCGGTGCGCCAGCGCAGGGCTGCGGAAAATGCGATATTGGTGGCCAGCGACGTTTTGCCCATGCCGGGCCGCCCGGCCAAAATCATCAAATCGCTGTCATGCAACCCGCCAATCTTGGCATTCAGGCTGTTCAGCCCCGTGGTCGTGCCCGACAAATTGCCGCCGCTGTTCAGGGCGCGTTCCGCCACCGCCAGCGCCGCCTTGCTGGCGGTGCCAAAGCTTTTGACCGTGCCAAGTTCCGTCTCGCCGCCCGACACGCGGTATAGCGCCGCCTCCGCCGCTTCAATCTGGCCGCGCGGGTCGACCTTTTCACTCGTGTCCAGTGCCGCCTCGACCATCCCCCGGCCCACCACGATCAGTTCGCGCAGCAGGGCGAGGTCGAAAATCTGGCGGGCAAAATCGCGCGCACCAATCAATCCGGCGGCATTGCCGGTCAATCCGGCCAGATAGGCCGGGCCGCCCAGCGACGCCATCGCCGGATCAGCGGCAAACAAGGGGTGCAGCGTCACCGGGCTGGCCAGCATATTCTGTTCGGTAAGTGCCCGAATCTGGGCGAAAATCCGGCCGTGCAGCGGTTCGAAAAAATGCTCCGGCATCAGCGCTACCGGCAAATCCTGGACCACCCGATTGTCGATCAGCGCCGCGCCGAGCAGCGCCGCCTCGGCATCAATGTTGCGCGGCAATTCCTGAGCCGCGCCGGCATAATCGCCGCCAAAATCCAAAATCTGGGCCATGGCGCCGACTATGGCCGCGCCCGGCCTTGGGGGCAAGGCTCCCAATTTTGGCGCTGGGGATGCTTCTGTGGACAAGTCGGCCCTTGCCCTTCGCGGGGGCATCGGCAACAGAAGGGGCCAGCATGGCCGATCCGCGCATCATTTCCGTCGAACTGGACGAAGCGACCATCATCTGGCGCAGCCCGGACGTGGAACAGGAACGGCGGGTGGCGATTTTCGACCTGATCGAGGACAATCGCTTTGCCCCGCAGCGGGTGCATGCCGATGGCTATGCCGGGCCGTATCGGCTGCGGCTCAGGGTCGAGGAGGGGCGGCTGGTCTTCGACATTGGCCGGGCCGATGGCACCCCGCTGGAGGCGGTGATATTGGGACTGGGGCGGTTCCGGCGGCCTATTCGCGACTATTTCGCAATCTGCGACAGCTATTATCAGGCGATCCGCACCGCCAGCGCCGCCCAGATTGAAACCGTTGATATGGCCCGCCGGGGCCTGCACAATGATGCCGCGCAAATGCTGATCGAACGGCTGGATGGCAAGATTGACGTGGATTTTGACACCGCCCGCCGCCTGTTCACCCTGATTTGCGTGCTGCATATCAAGGGATGACGCGGGCGATCACCTTGTGGGCGCGCCGGGCGGCGGCGCTGGCGGTGGTGGCGGCCATGCTGGCGGGCGCGGCGGTGTGGCTGGCGGCGCGCTGGATGCCGGACCGCACCGCCTATCCGGCGCAGGGCGCAGTGCTCAGCCCGGTGCTGGGCACCGGAGATGGGCCATATCCGTGGGGACAGATCAAGGCGGCGGGGGCGGATTTTGCCTATCTGACCGCCACCAGCGGGGTGGCGGGTTGGGACCGCGATCTGGACGCAGAGCGCGCAGGCGCGGCGCTGCAGGGGATCAGCACCGGCGTGATTCACCATTATGACCTGTGCCAGCTTGCCACCGATCAGGCCGCAAATTTCATCCGCCATGTCCCGCGCAGCCCGCCGCCGGGGGGGCGCACCGCCTTGTCGGCCCTGCCCGCGGCCATTTGGGTGGACGCCAACCCCGCCTGTGCCGCTGCCCCCAGCCGGGCGCTGCTGGTGTCCGAACTGACCACTTTTCTGGCCCAGATTGAACAGCATCTCGGCCAGACCGCGCTGCTGGCCCCCAGCGCGGCGGTGCAGCGTGACTATGATCTGGTCGCCGCCATTGCCCGGCCATTTTGGCTGCGCCGCAATTTTCTGGCCCCCGACGCCGCCGGGCCGCGCTGGGACATGTGGCTGGCGAGCACCCACGTCCGGATCAACGGGGTCGGCGGCACGGTGGGCTGGACCGTGATTGCCCCCACGCCCATTCAGCCAGCCGCCAGCGCCAGCCGCCACAGACCACGGGGAGCGACCGGATGACCATCGACCAACCGGCATTGATTGCGGCGGCCCGCGCGGCGGCGGTCCATGCCTACGCCCCCTATAGCGGCTATCATGTCGGCGCCGCGCTGTTGCTCGCCGATGGCCGGATCGTCACCGGGGCGAATGTGGAAAATGCCAGTTACGGCCTGACCCTGTGCGCGGAAACCGTGGCGGTGGCCAAATTGGCCAATTTGGGCGCGATGGCCGAGGTGCGGGCGGTGGCGATCGTCGGCGGACGGCCCGCTGCCGGTCAGACCGGCGCGGACGGCGCGCTGGTCGGCGACACGCCGGTTCATCCGTGCGGGCGGTGCCGCCAGATGCTGAACGAGGCGGCACAGCTCGCCCGGACCGACATTGCGGTGATTTGCGCGGCGGGCGGCAGCGACGCCGTGGCGGTTTACCGGCTCAGCGAATTGCTGCCCCACGCCTTTGGCCCGGCCGATCTGGGCTGACCCCAATCCGTCCCATGCCGCTTTACCGCACCCGGGCGAGCAGCCGGAATTCCACGGTCACCGGGCTGGTGACCCCCTGGCGCAATGCGCCCGATGGCACAATGCGGATGGCGGATACGGCGGGGTCATAGCCGCCGCTGGGTCCATAAGTGAAATTGTGCGGCGCTGGCCCGGTCGCAAAACTGATCATGGCCGCGGTGCAACAGGTGATGCCCGACGCCGGGGCGGAGGTGTCGGCAAAGGCCACCGGGGTGCCCGCGCTGAAATTGCCGGTGAACAGTTCCAGGCCCGGCGGCAAAATGTCACGCACATCGACCGATCCGGCGTCAATCGCACCGCCAGTGCTGGTCAGGCGGATGGTGTAGAGCATCACCGTGCCGGGCAGGCGAAATGCCGCCGGGTCAGCTTGCGGCACGCCGACCTTGGTCAGCGCCAGCGCGGGTGGCGGCGGGAATGCGCGGACCAGAAAATTGTCATATCCCCCGGATTCATCGTTGCCGCCCTGGTTGAGCGCGGTTCTGAGGGCCAGCGTAACCGTGGCCGGGGGATTGGTGATGGTGATTGTCACCCGAAACCGCTGATCGGCCCAATTGCCATAGGCCTGGTTGGCAAAGGGGCCGACCGGCACCACCTGCCACGCCGCCGTGCCGCTCGTGCCGCTGTGGGTGATGGATGTGGGATAGATGGACAGGATCTGCACGCCGTTAATGTCCACCTGCCACCGGTCAAAGCCCCATTGGCTGGTGTCGTCCCAACTGTCGAACCGGTAAAAATCAAACGCGATTTCCAGCGAACCGCTGCCCGCCGGGACGGCAAAGCTGCGGCTGGTGGTGGTCCGGCTGTTGTCGAACCGGCCCAGAAAGCGGGAAAAATTGGGGTGAGATTCCGTGCGGTTGTTTGACCAGCCGGAGGCACCGGATTCAAAATTCGCCTGATAGACGATTTGCGCCTGTGCCCGGTGCGCCGCGCCAAAGCCGGTGCAAATAGCTGTCAGCAACAGCAACAGGCGCACCGCAGCGAGCATCGTCCGGCAGTGCCAGCCCGCCACTAAAATCCGGTTAATCGCCGGTCAAAATCCGCTCGACCAACTGTTTCACCGTGGGGGTGAAATTGTTGGAATAAAATGGATCGGTTTTGAAACGAAAGGCGGCATGGCCAGCGAACATCAGATTTTTGTCAAGATCGCCGCCGTGCGCCACATCCTGAAGGGTTTTCTGAATGCAAAAGCTGCGCGGATCAGCCAGCCGCCCGGTCGAATGGTCGCCATGGTCTTTCCATGACGAAAAGCCGCAATGCGACAGACAGCCCATGCAATCGGTCTGGTCCTTGCGGATCACCGCCCGGTCCTCTGGCGTCACAAAAACCACCGTGCTGTCGGGGGTTTTCAGCGCCTGGTCATAGCCCGCATTGGCCCAGCCGCGCGCGCGGTCGTGATCTTCGGGGCTGACCCAGAAATTCTTACCCTTCACCCCGACCGCCAATTGCACACTATATTCCGGGTCAGCGGCGGTGCGATAGACGATCTGGCGCTGGGACCGGGCCTCCAATTCCCGCAAAAACGGATTGCGGATGGCGCTGGAATAAAAGCCGGTGGGCGAAAAGCGGTGCAGCAGGACATCGCCCTCGTTCAAATCGCGCAGCGCCGCCTGCCACGCCGCCGGGATCGGGCTTTCCTCGGTAATCAGGGGCCGGGTGCCGAACTGAAACGCAATCTGGCCGAGTTCCGGATTGCCGATCCAGTCGGCCCAATCGCGCAGATACCACACGCCGCCCGCCATCACGATCGGCACGCTGTCGGCAATGCCCTCGGCCCGCATGACCGCCCGCACGTCACGCACCCGGGGATAAGGGTCCTGCGGTGCCTTGGGATCTTCGGCATTGGACAGGCCATTGTGGCCGCCCGCCAGCCACGGATCCTCATAGACCACCGCGCCCAGATAGTCGGCATATTTGTGATAGGCCCGTTTCCACAGCGCCCGGAACGCCCGGGCGGAGCTGATGATCGGCAGATAGCTGACCCCGTGGCGCGCCGCAATTTCCGCCAGCTTATAGGGCATTCCCGCGCCGCAGGTGACGCCGTCCACCAGCCCGGGGGTGCCCGCCAGCACGCCCTCCAGCACCGGCTGCGCCCCGCCCATTTCCCACAGGATATTGATGTTGATCGCGCCCTGCCCGCCCGCGATTTCATGGGCGCGCTGCACCTGTTGAATGCCGCCGCGCACCGAAAAATCCAGCAGTTCAGCATGGCGCTGCGCCCGGGTCCGGCCGGTGTAGACATAATCGGTCAGCTTGCCGTCCGCGTCATAATTGTCGGCATTGACCGCCGACACCGTGCCGATGCCGCCCGCGGCTGCCCATGCGCCGCTGCTGGCATGGTTGGTCACTGCGACCCCCTTGCCCCCCTCGATCAGCGGCCACATCTCGCGCCCGCGATAGACGATTGGCTCCAGCCCTTTGAACATGATCTGCGCGTCCTCGCCGGTTATCGGGGGTGGCCTTATTGGCCGATCACTGCGCCCTGCTAAGCGGATGCGTCCGCCATTTGTCAATGGCCAGCCGTCCCGGCCTCCGGCGAAAACAAGCGCCGCCCCGCCGCGCCCTCATACAGGCTGGCATAGGCCGCCACCATCTGCGCCTCGGCAAAGCGGGCCGCTGCGCCTGCGCGGTTCGCCGCCCCAATCCTCGCCCGCAGCGCCGGATCGCCCGCCAGCGCCGCCAGTGCTGCGCCGAGCGCCGCGCTGTCCGCCGCCACAAAGGGCCGATTTTCCGCCGCCACCATCGCCGCGACATCGCCGACCGCCGGGCTGGCGATGGGCAGGCCCGCCGCCATCGCCTCAATGACGCAAATCGGGGCCTGTTCGCTGTGCGACGACAGGGCCAGCACGTCGAAATGGCCAATCCACTGCGCCGGATGCGCCATAAAACCCGGCATCACCAGCCGCTCGCCCACCAGCCCGGCGCTGGTGGCGGCAGCGTTGATCGCGGCGCGTTCCGGCCCATCGCCCACGATCACCAGCCGAATGTGCGGCGGCAAAGCGGCCACCAACCGCACCAGCAGCGGCAGGTTTTTCACCGCGCGCAGCCCCGCCACCGTGCCGATCACCACCTCGCCCGGCTGGCGCACCAGCCCGGGGATCGCCGCGTTGGGCGGCCCGGCAAAGGCGGCGACATCAATGCCATTGGGGATCAGCGACAACCGGTCGCCCGCGCCCCATTCCGCCGCCGCGATGCCCGCCAGCACCCGCGACGGCACCACCAGCGCCCGCGCTGTGGGCAGGGCCACGCGGCGAAAGGCGCTGCGCCGCCAGTCACGCCGCACCGTTTCATCCTCGTTAAACCCATCCTCATGGTGGATCAGCGGCGGCAGGCGCATGACCCGCGACAGCAGCCGGTGCGCCATCACCCCGTCCATCGCCCCCCAATTATAGCTAAGGACAAGGTCGAACCGCTGCATCATGCGGGCCAGCGCCAGATAGCGCGCCGGACCGGGCCGTCCGTGCAGCGGCGGCGCGCCCGCATCCCCTGGAAATTGCACCGCCACCGCCGGATCAATCGCCGCTCGCGCCCCCAGCATGTCGGGCATCGCCGACAGGATGCTGTGCTCCGCCCGGTCGCCCATCAGGTTCATCAGCCGGACCGCTCGCGCTTCCTTGCCGCCCAGCGAAAAGGTGGAGTGGAGGTGCAGGATGCGGGCCGGACGCCGGGCGGCGGTCATTGCCGCGCCGCCACCTGCCCGGCCCACGCGATGATCGCCGCGCGGGCGGCGGGTTCGGACAGGAGCGGGGCATGGCCCACCCCCGCCACCTCGACCAATTGCGCCGCCGGGCACGCGTCGGCCATGCGGGCGGCAGCGGCGGGGGCCAATATATCGCTATGTTCGCCGCGCAATATCACCAGCGGCTGGTCGCCCAAGGCGCGAAATGCCGGCCACAAATCCACCCCCACTGCCCCGCCCGGCACCCGCAGCGGCGCGGCGATCTGGGGATCATAATCGGGCACAATCCGCCCCTCGGGCGTCAGGCGGTGGGTGCGGTGGACCATCGCCAGCCAATCGGGCAAGGCAAATTGGGGATAGGCGTCGCCCTGAACCGAAGCCACCTGCCGGGCGGCGTGGAGCCAGGTCGGCTGAGGCGACACCACGCCCACATAGCTGCGGATCCGCGCCAACCCAGCCTCGGCCAATTCCGGGCCAACATCGTTGAGCACCGCACCCGCAAACCGCCCCGGAAAATTGCCCGCCAGCAACATCGCCACCAACCCGCCAAGCGAGGTGCCGATCACGGCAAAACGGTCAATCGCCAAACCCGCGAGCAAGGCCGCAATGTCCTGAACATAGGTCAGCGGCACATAGGTCATCGGGTCGCGGGCATAGCCACTGTCGCCGCGCCCCCGAAAATCGATGGCGATCACCCGGTGATCCGGGGCCAGCGCCGCCGCCAGCTCGGCAAAATCGCGGGCATTGCGGGTCAGGCCGGGCAGGCACAAAATCACCGGCGTGCCCGGCGCCGCCACCGCGCCCCAGACGTGGGCATGGAGCCGCACCCCGTCCGCTGACCACCAATAATGGGCAAGCGGCGGCGCGGCAGGCTGGCGGGCAGTGGCGGCTGGCAAATGGAACCCCGTATCAAGTGGCCGGACGCCGTCATCTATTGCCGCTGGGGCCGCCCCGCGCAAGCGCCGCGCCAACATAAGCGATTGCCGGGCCGGTTTTTCGCCGATAGGAGAGTGTCCGCCAAAATGCGCGCCGATCAATGGGCCAACCAGCCCAGCCGGCCGTGCCAAAACGGCGGTGCGTCAGGCTGAGCGCCGCCCGATAACCAGGGGTCAAGCCGGAATATGGCCGACGAATTGCTGTCATTCGAACCCGCGACGGGGGAACAATTCTGGCGCGGGCGCGTGCATGATGTCGATGCGGCGGTTGAAATTGCCCGCAATGGTTGGGTCGACTGGGCAGCCAAGCCGCTGGCATATCGCACCGAAACCCTGCGCCGCTTTGCCACCAATGTGAAGGCGGAGGCCGAGAAATTCGCCGCGCTGATCGCCCGCGAAACCGGCAAGCCGTTGTGGGAGGCCCGCACCGAGGTCGAATCAGTCGCCAACAAGGTGGATATTTCGGTTCAGGCCTATGGCGAGCGCACGCCGCAGCGGCGGTTTGAGGGGGCGATGGGCCTGCGCAATGCGGTGCGGCACAAACCGCACGGCGTGCTGGCGGTGCTTGGCCCCTATAATTTCCCCGCGCATCTGCCCAATGGCCATATTGTCCCGGCGCTGCTGGCTGGCAATGGCGTGGTGTTCAAACCATCCGAAAAAACCCCGGCGGTCGGCGAGTTTCTGGTAGAATTGTTCCATATGGCCGGGGTGCCCGCCAGCGCATTGCAACTGGTGATCGGCGGACCGGATTCCGGGCGCAAACTGGCATCGCACGAGGGGATTGACGGGCTGTTGTTCACCGGGTCGGCCCGCACCGGCATTGCCCTTAATCGCCAATTCGCCAACCGGCCCGACCGGATATTGGCGCTGGAACTGGGCGGCAACAATCCGCTGGTGGTTTGGGACACCCCCGATTTGCACAGCGCTGCCGTGCTGGTGGTCCAATCGGCGTTCATGAGCGCGGGCCAGCGCTGCACCGCCGCCCGGCGGCTGATCGTGCGCGAGACCATGGCCGACCGGCTGCTCGCTGAGGTGAAGGCGCTGGCGAACCGGCTGATCGTCGATGAACCCTTTGCCACCCCGGCCCCTTATATGGGCCCGGTGATCGACAGCGACGCTGCCGATGGTTTGACCGAGAGTTTTCTGGTGCTGATGTCCAACGGCGGCCAGGTGGTGCGCCACATGACCCGCCCGGCCCCCAGCCTGCCGTTCCTGACCCCGGGGATCATTGACGTCACCGATATCGCCGACCGCCCCGATATCGAATTGTTCGGCCCATTGCTTCAGGTCATCCGCACCGACAGCTTCGAAGCCGCGATTGCCGAGGCGAACAACACCGTATTCGGCCTGTCGGCATCGCTGGTCGGTGGCACCCCGCAAATGTATGACCAGTTCTGGGCCAATGTCCGCGCCGGGGTCATCAATTGGAACCGGCCCACCAATGGCGCATCGTCCGCCGCGCCATTTGGCGGGGTGGGTCTGTCGGGCAACCACCGGCCCAGCGCCTTTTACGCCGCCGATTATTGCGCCTATCCCGTGGCCAGCTCGGAAAGCGACAGCGCGCGCGCCATGATCGGGGTGGGCCTGCGCGACCCGGACGCCAAGAAATTGGTGCTGAAAAACCACGACTAAGCTGGGCCGTGCGGCGCGGACAAGCTGAGCTTGCCCCCCGCAAACAAAGGCTGGTTTGGCAGGGCCGCCGCCGCGCGCCATGGCACTCGACCATGGCCATCCCCTATTCCACCCCGGCGCGCGGCACAATCTGGCTGGTCGGCGCTGGCCCCGGTGATCCCGAACTGCTCACGGTCAAGGCGGTGCGCGCGCTGGCCGCCGCCGACGTGATTGTCCATGACGGGCTGGTCAGCGCCGAGATATTGGCGCTGGCCCCGCCGTCCGCTGAACGCATCAGCGTGGCCAAAGCGCGCAGCCGCCACAGCATGGCGCAGGATGCCATCAACGCCCTGTTGATCGCCCGCGCCCGGGCAGGCCAGATGGTGGTGCGGCTGAAGGGCGGCGACCCATTTGTGTTCGGACGCGGCGGAGAGGAGGCCGCCGCCGCCGCCGCCGCCGCCATCCCCTGCACCATCATTCCCGGCATCACCGCCGCCAGTGGCTGTGCCGCCGCCTTCGCCATGCCGCTGACCCACCGTGACCATGCCAGCATTGTCAGCTTTGTGGCGGGGCAGTGCCGCGATCTGGGCGCGCAAAATTGGGCCGGGCTGGCCGGGGCGGGCCGCACGCTGGTGATTTATATGGGGCTGGCGACCGCAAATGCGATCGCGGAAAAATTGATGGCCGACGGACTGGCTCCCGACATGCCGGTGGCGGTGCTGGAAAATGGCACGCGGGCGGGCGCGCGGGTGCTGCGCAGCCTGCTCGCCGACCTTGGGCCATTGGTCGCCCGGCACCGGGTGGCCAGCCCGGCGCTGATCGTGATCGGCGCGGTGGCGGCGCTGGGCCATGATGGCGCGGCGGACCCGGTGCTGCGGCAATTGGCGGGGGTGCGGCGATGAAATTGTTGACCGGCAATGATCTGGTGTCTGGCGCGGTGATCTGGTGGACCGGCAGCGGCTGGTCGCGCCACATTGCCGACGCCGCCGATGTCGGCGAGCATGGCCCCGCGATTTTGGCCAGCGAAGAGGCGGCGCGGCGGGTCAACAGCGCCTATCTGATCGCCGCCACGCATGACGGCGGCGCGCCCCGCCCGGCGCATATCAAGGACCGGGTGCGCGCCACCGGCCCCACGGTGCGGCCCGATCTGGCGCTGGCCGCGCCCGACCCCGACGCTGGCGACTGGATCATCTGATGTATCAATATGACAATTATGACCAGGCGATGGTCGATGCCCGGGTGGCGGAATTCGCCGATCAGGTTGCCCGGCGGCTGAGCGGCGATCTGACCGAGGACCAGTTCAAGCCGCTGCGGCTGATGAACGGCCTGTATCTCCAGCTTCATGCCTATATGCTGCGGGTCGCCATTCCCTATGGCACATTGAGCGCGCGGCAAATGCGGATGCTGGCCCATATCGCCCGCACTTATGACCGGGATTATGGCCATTTCACCACCCGCCAGAATCTCCAGTATAATTGGATCACCCTGGCTGACACGCCAGCGATTCTGGCCGATCTGGCCAGCGTGGAAATGCACGCGATCCAGACCAGCGGCAATTGCATCCGCAACATCAGCAGCGACCAGTTCGCCGGGGCCGCCGCCGATGAAATCACCGATCCGCGTCCATGGGCCGAATTGCTGCGCCAGTGGAGCAGCTTCCACCCCGAATTCAGCTTTTTGCCGCGCAAATTCAAAATTGCCGTGATCGCCAGCGATACCGACCGGGCGGCGATGCGCCTGCACGATATCGGCATCAGGATTGTCCGGCGCGGGGACGAGCTTGGCGCGGCATTTTATGTCGGCGGCGGCATGGGGCGGACCCCGATGATCGCGCCGCTGATCCGCGAATTTGTGCCGCTGGATGATCTGGTCAGCTATACCGAGGCGTGCCTGCGGGTTTATAACCGCCACGGGCGGCGCGACAATATCTACAAGGCGCGGATCAAGATCCTGATCCACGAACTTGGCGCGGCGCAATATGCCGCCGAGGTGGACGCCGAATTTGCCCATATCAAGACGCTGGGCATCGACCCGCCGCGCGCCGAGTTCGACCGGATTGCCGCCATGTTCGCCCCGCCGCCGTTTCGCGCCGACTTGCCCGACGTGATCGCGGGTGGCGACCCGGCCTTCCGCGCCTGGTGCGCCCAGAATGTCAGCGCGCACAAGGCCCCCGGCTATGCCATCGCCACCATCAGCTTGAAACCGCCAAACGGCATCCCCGGCGATGCAAGCTCGGCCCAGATGGACGCGATGGCTGATTTGGCGGAGCGGTTCAGCTTTGGCGAATTGCGGGTGACGCACGCGCAGAACATCGTGCTGCCCCATGTCGCCAAGGCGGATTTGTTCACGCTGTGGCAGGGGCTGGTGGCCGCCGGGTTGGCCAGCGCCAATCTGGACCTGAT
>DAIUBZ010000019.1:0-15583 GCA_036846445.1 Sphingopyxis sp.
GGCAATCGGCCATTGCCAGCGCGGCGCGGACGGCGCGGGCGCGGCGGTCGGCTGGGGCAACAGGATTGGCCGGGCGAACAGCACCGCCGGCAACACCAGCGCGGCGACGGCTGCGGCCACAAGGGCCAGCCGCTCGTCCGCGTTCGCCGCCAGCACAGGATGGGTCACGGCAATGCTGGCCGCCGCGCCCACCGCCGGGGCAATCGCCAGCAGCCCGCCCAGCAACCCCTTTTGCTGGTCAGGCACATGGTCGCCGCCCCAGGCGGCCAGCGGGGCCAGCATCATGTTGAGGCCGCATTGCCACAGGATCATCAGCGCCAGCAGGTCCGCCAGCCCCCGGGCATGGCCAAAAGCGATCAGCGCCGATCCCGATACCAGCACCCCGGCGGCAATCCATGGGCGGCGGCACCCGGCGGCGTCGCTCAGCCAGCCAAAGCCGATATTGGCCGCGCTGGCGGCCAGCGCCCCGGCAAAGCTCAGATAGGCAAGCCAAGTGACCACATCCGGTCCGGCCAAGGCGCTGACCCGGGCGGGCAGCAAGATGGTCAGGAACGGGATATAGGCCGCCGCGCCGCCGGCCGCCGCCCCGGCATAGAGCGCCAGAAACCAGCGCGATTGCCGCTCAGCGACCGACAAGCGCGCTGTGGTTCACGTGTGGCGTCGGCGCGCCGGTCGCGACTGCGGGCGCGGCGGTCGATCCGCGCACCACCAATGTCCCCGGCACGACCGCCGGACCATCCACCAGTTCCGCCGCCGCCCCGTCCGCGCCATCCGTTTGCCGGGCCGCCAAAATCAGCTCGACAGCTCGGGCCGCCGTCTCGGCAATTGGCTGGTTGATGGCGGTCAGCGGCGGGTTGGCAAAGCGCACCACCGGGCTGTTGTCGAAACTGATCAGCGACAATTCGCCCGGAATATTGATGCCAAAGGCGCGGGCGACCTCGATCACCGCCAGCGCCGTCTGGTCGTTGCAGGCGATGATTGCGGTGGGACGGGGAGAACGCGCCAGCAAATTCCGCGCCGCCGCCATGCCCGCACCCTGGCTGAAATCCCCCTCTGCCAACAACCCCGCTGTTGGCAATGCTGCCGCCCGCATCGCGCCGCGCCAGCCATCCACCCGCCAGCCGCTGAGGCGATATTCGTCCGGCCCGCCAATCATGGCAATCGCGCGGTGGCCCAGCGCAATCAGATGTTCGGTCGCCAGCCGGGCTGACCCGGCGTCATCCATGCTGATCGCGATACCGGGCCCGTCCGCCTGTGACCCGATGCGGGCAAAGGGGATATTTTCGGCCGCCAACAGGCCGCAAATCAGCGGATTGTCGCTGTGCGGCGGGGTCAGGATCACGCCGTCGGGTTGCAGCGCGGCAATGGTGGTGGTCAATTCGCGCTCGACATGGTCATTGTGGGTGTCAACCAGTTCGAACATCATCCGGTATCCGTGCCGGGCACAGGTCAGCATCCCGCCCAGCAGCATCTGGTCCACCCAGTCGTTGCCCTGCCGCGCCTGCCAATCGGCGATGGTCCGGGCGCGGTCGTTCAGCGCCAGGATCAGGTAAGAGCGCGAACCGCTCATCCGCTGCGCCGCAATCGAGGGGACATAGCCCAATTTGTCGATCGATGCCTGCACCCGGGTCCGCATATCGGCCCGGACATTGGGGCCGTCGTTGATCACTCGGCTGACGGTTTGCAGCGACACTCCGGCATCCTGTGCCACATGTTTGATCGTGATCGCTTGCCGCCGCCGTGCCATGCGCCCGTTAATTCCCCGATTTTGCCCCGGCGTCAACACAGCTACCTGGCTGACTGGCATCCGCGCCGCATTGCCACACCCGCACCCAGTCAATCTCCATCCGCTTGGGGAAGCCCCGGCCCGACACCCCGCCCAGCCCCGACCCCTCTGGCCAGCGCCCGCCAATCGCCAGATTCAGGATCAGGTGGAATCGCTGGTCAAACGGGGCCAGCGGATCGCTGGTGGCGGCGGTGAACCAGTCAGCGCTGGTCTTGGTGGCATAGGGCACGCCGTCGATGGTCCAGACAATCCGGCCCGGCGACCAGATGACGCCATAGGTGTGAAATTCGGTGCGCACGCTGGGCAGGTTCCGCTCGCTGCCTGTCTGTTTGTTTCCCGGCGGCGCATTGCCGAAATGCAGGGTGCCAAACACGCGGGTCTCGACCCCGCCCACGCACGTGGCACATGGGGTGCCCAGATTGATCGCCTCCAATATGTCAATCTCGCCCGACAGCGGCCAGCCGCCATAGACATTGTCCTCTGGCATCATCCAGATCGCTGGCCACACCCCTTGACCCTGCGGCAATTTGGCCCGCGCCTCGATCTTGCCATAACGCCACGCTGCCCGCCCGCGCGTGACCAATCGGGCGGAGGTGAAGTTTTTCTGGACCACCGCCCCCGGTTCGCGCGCCGTGGCCCGCATATGGCGGGGCAGGGCGAAGCCGCTGGCCCGCTCGCGCCGGGCGGTGATGACCAATTTGCCGTCCTTGATCGCGGCATTTTGGGGGCGGTCGGTATAGCATTGCCGTTCGTCATTGCCGCCGCCCCAACAGTCAATGTCATAAGTCCATCTGGCGGGATCAATGCGGGGGGCATCAAATTCGTCGGCCCACACCAATTGCCATGGCGGCGAAGCGACAGCGGGGGCCTGGGCATGTGCGGCCGCTGGCCCGGCCATCCCGCCTGCCGCCACCAAAGTGACCAACCACTGCCGCATTTTTGCCTCCTGTCGTGACTGGCCCCGTCTCATCCCGGCACAACAAACCCCCGGGCCGCCCGATGGGTTGCCCGGGGGTTTGGGTGCGACCCGACCGGGGTGTTAAAAGTTGAACCGGGCAATGAAGGTAAAGCGACGGTCGTTGCGGAATGCCGACCGGCGCACCCGGGTTCCGGTAAAATCAATGACCTGCGAAGTCTGGGTGACTTCATCCAGCAGATTCACCCCCTGCACCCCAATCGTCACCTGCGGTGTCACCGCATAGAAGATCGAGGCATCAAGCTGGCCGGTCGCCTCGCCATAAATGGGCGAGAAGGGGAAGATTACATCGCGCGGTGTCTGGAGGAAATCCGAGCGCCAATTATAGGCCGCGCGGGCCGACAGGCCGTATTTTTCATAAAATATCGTCGTGTTGACCGTGTGCTTCGACACCCCCGCCAGTGGCAAGCCCCCGGCGAGCGGGCTTTGCTCCGACCCCAGCGAACTGTTGTTGAAATCCCCCGCATCGACATAGGTATAGGTCGCGCCCGCACCGAGGCCGCTCAAAAATCCGGGCAGGAAGTCAAAGGCTTGCTGATACGCCAGCTCAAATCCCTTCAGCGTGCCCCCGTCGCTGTTGACCGGCGTGTTGAAGATCACATCAGTCACCCCAGAGGTGGTGGTGAACGGCCGGACAATCGCCCCGCTGTTGATAACCTGTTTGATATCCTTCACAAAGGCCGACAGGGTCAGCGAGCCGACATTCGCCCAATACCATTCCAGTGACAGGTCGTAATTCCACGATTCAACCGGGCGCAGGAAGCGGTTGCCGGTGTTGATGCCGAGCAGCGGCCCGGTTTCCAGCAAGCCGCCCGCGCGCAAATTGTTGGTGTTGTCAAAGGCGCCCCCGCCCGAGGTAAAGGCGGCCAGATCGGGCCGCGAAATCCCCTTTGACACCGCACCGCGCACCAGCACCCCATTGCCGAAATCCAGCCGGGCGTTGAAGCTGGGCAGCCAATTGCCAAAGCTGATGTTCAGCGGGTCGGCAATAATTTCGCCGGTGAATAGCCGGGCATAGGCCGCCTGCCGCGCTGGCGACAGGCCGCAATAGCCCGGTACCGGGGTGATGTTGTTTTGCAGGATGAAGGTACATGACCCCTGAACCTCCTCCAATTGCACCACCCCGTCGCGGTTGCCATTGTTGTCGAAAAACTCTGCCGTGGGCAGGCTGAACGAGCCGCCGCTGCGGACCGCCGTGCGGACATAACGCAGCCCAAAATTGCCGGTCAGCGTGGTCGAGGCGCCGATATCAGCGCCAAAATCCACCCGGGCATAGGCGGCAAAGCTGTTTTCCTCGACATCCGATATTTCGCCCGGCGTCCACACCCCGCCCGGCACATTGCCCGCGCGCGCCGAAATTGGGAACCACGCATTGGGGGTCAGGGTGAAGTCGGTGATTGCGCGCGCCTGGGTGCGGATTGCCCCGCTCAGATAGTCGGCGACCAGATTGTCGCCGCCAAAGAAAAACGCCGAGCCATCGCCAAACGGCACGCCCGCGCTGCCGCGCTGGAAATCGCTGCCGAACGGCGAGCGCAAATTGGCCGACCCGGGGAAATCGCGAACATAGGCCCCGCCGCAGCCAAAGGCCTGAAAGTCCGCGCAATTCCAGTTGCCGCCGCGCCCGGTCCATGGCGCGCCCAAATTGCCCCAGTTGGAGAAGTTCGCGCTGCGGGTCACGCGGCTGCGGTCGCCCCAGCGTGCCCCGAAGCGTGCCTTGCGGAAAAAGCCCTGATCGCTGACGTCATATTCGGCATCGGCGCGCATGCTGGTCAGCGCGCCATCATTGCGCACCTGGTTGTCGATCAGGAACCAGTAAAATGTGCGCGAGGGATCGTTGAAATAGCTGGCGGGCGAATTGGCGGTGCCGGGTTCCAGAAACTGCACGATCGGGGTGACGCCGCCGTTGTCGATGCGCAGGTCGGTATAGGTCTGCATGGCCGAGATAAAGCCGTCTTCGGTGCGGTCGGACCGGATATGCTGGACCTCGAAGTTAAAGCGCAGCCGGTCGCTAGGGTTCAGCTTGAACTGCAACGAGAAATCTTCGGTCTTGGCCGTGTCCTCGCGCTGGAATCGCAGCAGCTCGGTGGGAATGCCGCGCCCGCCCGTAAATGGCTGCAGCTGGGTGAGGGTGCCCGACACAAATTGACCGCCAGCGATATTGGCAGTCGTGCCCGGCGCAACCACCGGGAACAGCGCGTCATCATTGACCAGCGCCAGCACCGCAAATTCGTTGAGCGTCGCGCTGGTGTTGGCGCGTAGATATTCAAATGTCACCTGCGCGCTGCCGTCGTTGCTTTCCCACTGGCCGACGGCAGAAAATGCATCGCGGTCGCGGGTCAGGTCGGTGGTCCGCACCCCCGCACCCTTGGGCACGAAAATGGCCCCGGCGGGCGGGAAATTGCCCGCATTAAACTGTTGGTCGCCGCCAAATCCACCCGACCCGACCGGGCGGACGCGCAGGCACGGGCCGTCCAGCGCAGGCGCACGGTAACAGGGATCGGTGATCTGCGACGCATCCGTTTTTGTCACCAGTTCCGACTGGGCATAAGCAAGTTGCACCCCGAAACTGCCGATGCCGGTTTCAAAGCGGTTGGAGGCCAGCAGCGAAAACCCCGGTGACCATTGTTTGGCCATGTCGCCATAATTGGCCTCGACCGTGCCCGCGATTTTCAGCCCGCGCGTGTCCAGCGGCTTGCGGGTGACCAGATTGACCGTGCCCGCGATCCCGCCGTCGATCATGTCGGCGGTGCTGTTCTTGAACACCTCGACCCGGCCCAGCAATTCGGGCGACACATCATTAAAGCTCAACTCGCGCCCGCCATTGGCCGAGAAAATATCGCGGCCATTCAGTTCGGACCGCACGAAGGGAAGCCCGCGAATGATGACCCCCGAGCCCTCGACCGAAAAGCGGTCAGGGTCGTTGCGCTGTTCAAACCGGCTGATGTTAATCCCCGGCACCCGCTGCAACGCCTCGGCCACCGACCGGTCGGGCAAGGCGCCAATATCTTCGGCGGTGATGACATCAACGAACGTGTCGCTGTCACGCTTGATATTCTGGGCGCTTTGCAGCGCCGCGCGATAGCCGCGCACCACGATATCGACGGCGTCATCACTGCCCGGGTCAGCGGCGGGCGGCGCTGGCGCCTCGGCCGGCGCTGGTGCTGCGGCGGTTTGCGCCAATGCCGTCGCCGGAAGCGCGGCGATCAACGCCAATGTTGACACTTGGGCCAGTGCGGCGGCGGGAGCAACCCGGCGGCGACCGACAGGGCGACTGGCACGCGGCGTAGCGATCATCTTGGTCATCTCCCGATTGCGATGCCTTGGACCGGCATCTGTTCGGCCCAGTCTCCGCTATGCGGAGCAGCGCCTTTGCACATTGGCTATGGCAATTTGTGAGCGTTCACAAGAAAAAAATAACGTTCACAATTCCCGCTTGCCTTGGCCTGCTGCCTGCCGTTACGTTTGCCGTAATAATGGCGGGTGCGCGATGACTGCACCCGGCGGCGCGGGAGGCGGCAGGTGGCGATTGAGCATATTGTGATTGTCGGCGGCGGCACCGCCGGGTGGATGGCGGCGGCGGCGCTGGCCAAATTGGGCGGGCTGCGCGCGCTGAAAATCACCCTGATCGAGTCGGAAGAGATCGGCACCGTGGGTGTTGGCGAGGCGACGATCCCTCCCTTTGTCGAGTTTAATCAGATTGTTGGAATCGACGAGGCGGAAATGCTGGCCGCGGTGCAGGGCACGTTCAAGCTGGGCATCCAATTTGTAAATTGGGGTGCGCAGGGGGACAGCTATTTCCACCCCTTCGGCAATTATGGCTATGAGATCGAGGGGGTGCATTTCCACCAATTGTGGCACAAATATCGCGTGGCCGGGGACGCGCGCCCGCTGCATGCGTTCAGCCCGGAAACCGTGGCGGCCCAGCACCGCAAATTCGCGCACAATGCCGGTGCCGGGCGCAGCGACCTGCCGCCGATCAACTATGCCTATCATCTCGATGCCGGGCGCTATGCCGCTTTCTTGCGGGCGCGGGCGGAGGCGGCTGGCGTCGTCCGCACCGAGGGGCGGGTGGTCGATGTTGCCCTCGACAGCGCGAGCGGCTGGGTCGAGGCGGTGCAATTGGCGGACGGCACCCGGATCGCCGGGGATTTGTTCATCGACTGCTCTGGCTTTCGCGGCTTGCTGATCGAACAGGCGCTGGAAACCGGTTATGAGGAGTGGACCCACTGGCTTCCTTGCAACCGGGCGGTGGCAATTCCCTCGGCGCGGCGGGGGGCACCGCTGCCCTATACCCGCGCCACCGCGCACAGCGCCGGGTGGCAGTGGCAGGTGCCCTTGCAACACCGCAATGGCAACGGCCATGTCTATTGCGATGCCTTCATGCAGCAGGACGCGGCGCTGGAGATTTTGCTGGCCAATATCGACGGCGAACCGATGGCAGAGCCCAATCATCTGCGCTTTGTGACCGGCAAGCGCAAGAAATTCTGGAACCGCAACGTGGTCGCCATCGGGCTGGCGGCGGGGTTTATGGAGCCGCTGGAATCAACCTCCATTCACCTCATCAACACCGGCATCAACAAGCTGGTGTCGCTATTGTCGCTCGACGGCATCACTCCGGCGCAGGAAAATGCCTTTAACCGGCTGACTGCCAAGGAATATGTCCGGATCCGGGATTTTCTGATCCTGCATTACAAGGCGACGGCGCGGACCGACAGCGAGTTCTGGAATCATTGCCGCACCATGGCAATTCCCGACAGTTTACAGGAAAAAATCGATCTGTTCCGCCTGAATGGCCAGATTTTCCGCGAGGAGGATGAATTGTTCACCGCCACCAGTTGGGTCGCGGTGATGCAGGGGCAGGGGATTTATCCCGCCGGGCACAACCCCATGGCCGATGTCGTGGCCGAACCCGCGACGGCGCAAGAGGTCAGCGAGATGGAAAAATCCATCCGCTATCTGGTCCAGCAGATGCCCAGCCACGAGGAGTATCTGCGGCGCTATTGCCCCTCCACCGTCGGCATGGTTGCCCGCCCGGTTGCGGCCTAACCGCCGGTCACCAGCGCCGGGGTGGCCGAACCATGGGCCGCGGCCCATGCGGCCAGCGCCGCGCCCGCGCGCTGGGTATAGCCCAATTTGCGGTCGCGTTTGCGCAGATCGTCACTCAGCGGTGGGAACAGGCCGAAGTTGACGTTCATCGGCTGATAACTCGCCGCATCCGCGCCCCCGGTAATATGGGCCAGCAATGCGCCCAGCGCGGTTTCCTGCGGCGGCGGGGCCAGCGACGTGCCCGCCAGCTCAGCGGCGGCAAACCGGGCGGCAATCAAGCCGATGGCGGCGCTTTCCACATAGCCCTCACAGCCGGTAATCTGGCCAGCAAAGCGCAGATGCGGCGCGGATTTCAGCCGCAATTGCGCGTCCAGCAAATCTGGCGCGCGGATGAAGCTGTTGCGGTGCAGCCCGCCCAACCGGGCAAATTCGGCATTTTCCAGCCCCGGAATCGTCCGGAACAGCCGCACCTGTTCACCATGTTTCAGCTTGGTCTGAAACCCCACCATATTCCACAGCGTGCCAAGCTGGTTATCCTGTCGCAATTGCACCACCGCATAGGGCCAGCGGCCAGTGGGGTGCTGCGGCGTCGCGGTGTGCGGATTGTCAAGACCCACGCCCTTCATCGGCCCAAAGCGCAGGGTTTCCGGCCCGCGCGCAGCCATCACCTCAATCGGCATACAGCCCTCAAAATAGGGGGTATTGTGCTCCCACTCTTTGAACTCGGTCTTGTCACCCGCCAGCAATCCGGCAACAAAGGCGTGATATTGATCGCGGGTCAGCGGGCAATTGATATAATCCTTGCCATCGCCGATTGGCCCCACCTTGTCCCAGCGGCTGGCCATCCACGCCACATCCATGTTGATGCTGTCGCGGTAAACAATCGGCGCGATGGCGTCGAAAAAGGCCAGCGCGTCCGCGCCGGTTGCCGCCGCGATGCTGTCCGCCAGCGCCGGGGCCGTCAGCGGCCCGGTCGCCACGATGGTCAGCGCCGCCGCCTCGCCCGGCGCGGGCAGCACATCGACCCGTTCGCGCACGATCGTGACGAGGGGGTGGTCCGCCAAGGCGGCGGTCACAGCGGCGGAGAATTGCGCCCGGTCGACCGCCAGCGCCGATCCGGCGGGCAATTTGGTGGCATCGGCGGCGCGCATCACCAGTGAGTCCAGCCGGCGCATTTCCCGGTGCAGCAAGCCGACGGCGTTGCTGTCGCCATCGTCCGACCGGAAGCTGTTGGAACACACCATTTCCGCCAGCCCATCGCCGCCATGGGCCGGGGTGGTGTCGCCGCCGCCGCGCATTTCCGACAATCGCACCCGGCGGCCAGCGCGGGCCAATTGCCACGCCGCCTCGGCTCCGGCCAGCCCGCCGCCGATGATGTGGACGTCATGGGCGGGCGGGGTCGTGGGCCGATCAGCCATCGGACGCCGGGGCGGCATCGGCATCAATGCCCGGTTCCTCAATCAGCGCCGCCGACACAATATGTTCGCCCGGCGCGACATCGAACAGCCGCACCCCGGCGCTGCCCCGGCCGATGACGCGCAAACTGTCCAGCCCGATGCGGATCAGCTTGGCCTGGTTGGTGACCAGCATCAACTGGTCGTCGTGGCGGGCGGGGAAGCTGGCCACCACCGCGCCGTTGCGGGCAATATTGTCGATGTTGGTAATCCCCTGGCCCCCGCGCCCGGTGCGGCGATATTCATAGGCCGACGACAATTTGCCATAGCCATTGGCGCAGATGGTCAGGATGAATTGCTCGCGCGCCGCCAGTTCCGCCAGCCGCTCCGGGGCCAGGTCGCACTGCTCCTCGCGCTCGGCTTTCCACGGGGCATGGCGCAAATATGCCTCGCGTTCCTCTGGCGTCGCACCGCTGCGGTGCAGAACCGACAGCGAAATCACCTCCTCATCGGCCTTGATCGCCATGCCGCGCACCCCGGTGCTGTTGCGGCTTTGAAACTCGCGGATGTCGCTGGCCATGAAGCGGATGGCCTTGCCCCCCCGGCTGGCCAGCAACACATCATCATCCGCCGACAACAGCGCGACGCCGATCAGCCGGTCGTCGGCATCCTCGCCCTCGAACTTCATCGCGATTTTCCCGACGCTGGGGATATTGGCGAAGGCATCCATGCTGTTGCGCCGCACACTGCCCCTCGCGGTGGCGAACATGACGTGCAAATTGGCCCACTCCGCCTCATCTTCGGGCAGGGGCAGCACGGTCGACACCGTCTCGCCCGCCGCCAGCGGCAACAGATTGACCATCGGCCGCCCGCGCGTCGCTGGCCCGCCCTCTGGCAAGCGCCACACCTTCAGCCGATACACTTTGCCAAGCGTCGTGAAGAACAGCACCGGGGTGTGGGTCGAGGTGACGAACAATTCCGTCACCACATCCTCATCCTTGGTTGCCATCCCCGCCCGGCCCTTGCCGCCGCGATGCTGGGCGCGGAAGGTCGCGAGCGCGGTGCGCTTGATATAGCCATCGACCGTGACGGTGACGACCATATCCTCCTGCTCGATCAGATCCTCATCCTCAATCCCGTCGGCGGCGGGCGCGATCAGGGTGCGGCGCGGGGTGGCAAAGGCATCGCGCACCGCAATCAGCTCGCCGCGCATCACGTCCAGCCGCCGGTCGCGGTTGGCCAATATCGCCAGCAAATCGGCAATCACCTCGGCCAGTTCGGCCAATTCCTTGCCAATTTCATCGCGGCCCAGCGCGGTCAGCCGGTGGAGGCGCAGCTCCAATATTGCCTTCACCTGAAGTTCGGACAGGCGATAGTTGCCGGTTTCGGCCATTTCGCCCTCAATCGCCTCGACCAGCCGGATATAGGGGGCAATTTCGCCAATTGGCCATTCCCGGGCCAATAGCGCGGCGCGGGCCGCCGCCGGGCTGGACGCACCCCGGATCATCCGCACGACCTCGTCCAGATTGCTGACCGCAACCACCAGCCCCAGCAAGATATGCGCCCGGTCGCGCGCCCGGGCCAATTCATATTTGCACCGGCGAACAATGACTTCCTCGCGAAAGCTGATGAACGCCGCCAATATGTCGCGCAGCCCCATCATCTCGGGCCGTCCGCCGCGAATCGCCAGCATATTGGCCGGAAAACTCTGCTGCGCCGGGGTGCTGCGCCACAATTGGTTCAGCACCACCTCGGGCGTGGCATCGCGTTTCAGGTCGATGACGATCCGCACGCCTTCGCGGTTGGATTCATCGCGAATATCGGCAATGCCCTCCACCTTGGCCGGGTTGCTGCCGTCCTTGCGCGCCGCGTCCGCAATCTTCTCGACCAGCGCATTTTTGCCCTGCTGAAACGGCACCGACGTCAGCACAATCGCCTGCCGGTCGCCGCGCCCGGTCTCGACCACATGGGTCGCCCGCATCATGATCGACCCGCGCCCGGTGGCATAGGCGCTGCGTGCGCCGCTCTGGCCCAAAATCATCGCCCCGGTGGGAAAATCCGGGCCCGGCACAATCGCCATCAGATCATCCAGCGCGATGTCCGGATCGTCGATCATCGCCAGTGCGGCGTCGATCACCTCGCCCAGATTGTGCGGCGGAATGTTGGTGGCCATGCCCACCGCAATGCCGCCCGCGCCATTGACCAGCAAATTGGGGAAGCGCGCGGGCAGCACGGTCGGCTCGTCCCGGCTGGCGTCATAATTGGGCTGGAAATTGACCGTGTCCTTGTCCAGATCGGCCAGCAAGGCCATGGCCAGCTTGCCCAGCCGGGCCTCCGTATAGCGCATTGACGCGGGCGGGTCGGGGTCCATCGAGCCGAAATTGCCCTGGCCATCGATCAGCGGCCCCCGCATCGACCAGTCCTGCGTCATCCGCGCCAGCGCCTCGTAAATCGCGCTGTCGCCGTGGGGGTGGTAATTGCCCATCACGTCGCCAACGATTTTCGCTGACTTCTTATAGGGTTTGCCGGGCACAAAGCCGCCCTCTTGCGCGGCATAGAGAATCCGGCGGTGGACCGGCTTCAGCCCGTCGCGCACGTCAGGCAGGGCGCGGGCCACAATCACGCTCATCGCATAGTCCAGATAGCTGGACTTCATCTCGTCAACGATGTTGATCCCGTCGATGGCTTCGCCCAGCGGCGCGGCGGGCGGGGGGGTGTCAGTCAAAATATGGCCTTTGCAAAGCGGGTGTCATCACTTCGTCATCACTAGCAAAGCGCCGCCAAAATAGCCAGCGCAATCCCCGGTTCGGCCGCCAGCGCCAAGCGCGGTAACCTGTGGAAAAGGCGCAGTAAAATTGGCCGATGGCTGCTGGCCATATTTGCCGCCGGGCATTGCTGTGCGCCCGGTGCTTGCATATCCCGGCAAAGCCCGGCAATCGCGGCGGGGCCAAGCTGCGGCGTGCAATCCGGCGCGCCGCCGGCCCGGGACATTGCCGATTGTGATGCCGCTGCCATGTCGTTGATCGCCTTGCTCGCCGCGCAAGCGCCATTGGCGGACGGCGGCGGCCTGTGCGCCCTGGCGATCGTTGGCGGCCAGCCGCTGCTGGAGCGGCAGGCGGTGGCCGCGGCCAACGCCGGAGCCAGCCGGATTTGCGTGGCGGTGGCCGAAATCCCGCCGGAATTGAACCAGTTGCTCGACCGGCTGCGCGCCGCCGGGCTGAATGTGGCGGTGGTGCGCGCCGCCAGCCAGTTGGTCGCCGAAATGGGTGATGCCACGCGGGTGATGGTGGTCGCGGATGGGCTGAGCGCCCGCCCGGCGCATTATCAGGCGCTGGCCGCCAGCGACGGCGCGGCGGTGCTGGTGGTCCCCGATGCGCCGCTGACCAGCCATTTGGAACGAATCGACGCGCAGATGCGCTGGGCGGGGCTGGCGATGGTCCCGGCGGCAATCGCCCTTGATCTGGCCAGCCTGCCCGGCGAATGGGGGGAGTGGGACATTGGCCTGACCCTGCTGCGCTTTGCGGTGCAGGCGGACGCCCGGCGGATTGATCTGGACGCTGGCCTGTTTGGCCGGGGCGAATTGGCGGTGGTGGACAGCGCGGCGCAGGCCCGGCTGGCCGACAGCGCCGGGGCACCGGGCAGCGGCGACGGCGCGGCGAGCGTTGGGGGTGGCCATGGGCTGGGCAGTATGTTGCTGGCGCCGCTGGTCGGGCTGGCGGCACCGTGGCTGCTGGCCCGCCCCCGCGCCCACTTATGGGCGGTCGCTGCCGGGCTGACGGCTTGGGCGGCCGCAGCCATTGCGGTCGGCGCGGGCTGGGCGGCGGCGGCGGCGGCCTGCGTGCTGCTGGCGCTGTTGGCGGCGGCAGCGACGGCGCTGCTCGCGATATTTCGTTTGGCCCCGCCGCGCCGGGTGACCGCACCAATGGTGCAAAGCTGGGCGGCGCGGGTGATGCTGGCCGCCCTGCCTTGGCAATTGGCGTGGGCGGGCGGGGGCTTGCCAGCGGCGGCGGACGCCGCGCTGGCGCTCGTCGTGCTGGGCGCGGTGATGGTGGCGGGGGAATTGCCGCGGCTGATTGGCTGCGGTGCGGGTGTCACCGCGCTGGCGGCGGATGGCCCGCCGGACTGGCTGCTCCCTGACATGGCTCAGGTTTGGCTGCTGCTGGCGGCGGCGCTGGTGCTGGGCGCGGCGGGGCTGGCGCTCGCATTTCTGGCGGTGGCAGCGCTGGTGCAATTGCTGGCATGGTGTCTGCTGGCCCGGCGCGCGGCCGCACTGGCGCAGCGGCGCGGCGCAGCACAGTTTATCGGCCATTAACGTGCCGGGGTTAATGGGGGGGATGATGTCGCCGCCATGCCCCTTGCGCCCGCCGCCGCCCGGCCCTGCGCCCGCCATGCGGGGCGGCGGGGCATGACGCGGGTGGTGCGCGGCGCGGTGGATCGCACCGGACGGCTGATCGCCGCCGACCCTGAGCTGTTGGCGCTTCAGCACAGCGGCGGCGGGGTGATCGACGGGCCGCTGATCGTCCCGCAACTGGCGCGGCTGGCCGGGTTGGCGCTCCGGCTGGGCCAGACGCTGGACCGCCAGATTCTGGCCGCCGACGCCCGGCACAGCATCACCGCCGCCGCCCGCTTCATCCCGTCGCCGGCGGGCGTGGCGATGGAATTGCGCAATTGGCAGGCGGTGCCGGCACCCGAATGCACGCCCCCGGACAGCAGCGCCTCGGCGGCCGGGCTGGTGTGGCAATGCGACGCCCGGTTGCGGCTGACCGACCTGCGGATGGGCGCAGCCGCGCCGGTGGCGGGCGATTGGGCCGGGCGGTCGGTGTCTGAATTATTTGCGCTGGTTCCGGATGATGGTGGCCAGTTTGCGTTGCTGGATGCACTGGCGCGGGGCTGTGCCTTTGCCGGGCAGGGCGCGGTCGCCGACGCCAGCCGGTGGGGCGGACCCGGCGGCAGCATCCGCCTGACCCTGACGGGCGAACCGCGCGCGGATCAACAGGGTGCTTTTGCCGGATTTCACGGCATTGCGGAAATTGCCGACGGGGCAGCAATGACGCCGCACGCGCCCAAGATCGTCGATGAGTTTGTCTCGGGATCGACGCCCAAGATCGTCGATGAGTTTGTCTCGGGATCGACGCCCAAGATCGTCGATCCGGCATTCGGCGCGTTGCCGCTCAGCGATCCGCGCTTTGGGCGGCGGATTGATGGGGCGCTGCGCGGGCCGCTCAGCCGGATTGTCGCGACGGCGGAGACGATTTCAGGCCAGTTTGACGGTCCGATTCGCGCCGATTATGCCCGCTATGCCGGGGATATTGCCCATGCCGCGCGGCATTTGCTGGGGCTGATCGACGATTTGTCCGATCTGCACAATATTGAACGGCCGGGCTTTACGGCGGCACGGGAGCCGGTTGATGTCATCGATGTCGCCCGCCGCGCCGCCGGGCTGGTGATGATGAAGGCAGAGGAAAAGGGCATCACCATCGCCCTGCCGCCGCCGGACAGCGCCGCGCCGGTGACGGCGGAATTTCGCCGCGTGCTGCAAATCCTGCTCAATCTGATCGGCAACGCCATTCGCTATGCGCCGGAAGGGTCGTGCATCACGGTCAGCGCGGCCCCCGACGGCGCCCGGCATTTGCTGCACATTGCCGACCAAGGCCCGGGGCTGAGCGCCGACCAGGCCGCGATTGTGTTCGAAAAGTTCGAACGGCTGGGCCGTACCGACAGCGGCGGGTCTGGCCTTGGCCTGTATATCGCCCGGCGGCTGGCCCGGGCAATGGACGGCGAATTGACGGTCACCAGCACGCTGGGGCAGGGGGCTTGTTTCACCCTCAGCCTGCCTGCACGCGGCTGAAACTCAATTACCTGCGCTCAACCGGCACATAATCCCGCTCGGTCGGGCCGGTGTAAAGCTGGCGCGGGCGGCCGATTTTCTGCTCCGGGTCGGAAATCATCTCATTCCACTGCGCCACCCAGCCCACGGTGCGGGCCAGCGCAAACAATGCGGTGAACATGGTGGTGGGAAAGCCGATTGCCGACAAAATCACCCCGGAATAAAAATCGACGTTCGGGAATAGTTTTTTCTCGGCAAAATAAGGATCGCTCAGCGCCATTTCCTCAAGCTGCAACGCCACGTCGAACACCGGATCATTGACTTTCAGCGCCGCAAACACCTCGCGCACCGTTTTTTGCATCACCGCGGCGCGCGGGTCGTAATTTTTATACACGCGGTGGCCAAAACCCATCAGGCGGAACGGATCATTCTTGTCCTTGGCGCGGGCGATATATTCGGGAATCCGCTCTGGCCGCCCGATTTCGCGCAGCATGTTGAGCGCCGCTTCATTCGCGCCGCCATGCGCCGGACCCCACAGGCAGGCGATGCCCGCC
>DAIUBZ010000020.1:0-15279 GCA_036846445.1 Sphingopyxis sp.
GGTTAAGCTGGCTTATGGCGTCGGGCGGGGCAAATTGCATTATGAACCGGCTGATGCCGAATTGCCCACCGAGACACGGTGGGACACCCCCGCCTATCTGGACTATGCGCCCAAATTGTTCGCGGCCCTGCGGGAAAAATATGGCTTTGGCCCGCACTTGCTGCACGATGTCCACCACCGCCTGACGCCCAATGAAGCGGCGCAATTGGGCAAATCGCTGGAACCATATCGGCTGTTCTGGATGGAAGATTGCACCCCTGCGGAAAATCAGGAGGCGTTTCGCCATGTCCGCGCCCACACCACCACCCCATTGGCGGTGGGCGAGATTTTCAACACCATCTGGGATGCCAAAGATCTGATTCAGAACCAGCTCATCGACTATATCCGGATGACGGTGGTGGGATCGGGCGGCATCACCCATCTGCGGCGCGTCGCCGATTTTGCCAGCCTGTATCAGGTGCGGACGGGTTGCCACGGCGCGACCGACCTGTCGCCGGTCACGATGGGCGCGGCGCTGCATTTTGACACTTGGGTGCCCAATTTCGGCATTCAGGAATATATGCGCCACACCGACGAAACCGACGCGGTATTCCCGCACGATTATCATTTTGCCGATGGCCAGTTGTTTGCGGGCGAAACCCCTGGGCATGGCGTGACCATCGACGAGGAACTGGCGGCGAAATACCCCTATCGCCCGGCGCAATTGCCCATCGCCCGGCTGGGCGACGGGACGATGTGGAATTGGTGATGACCAGCCCCCGGGTGGTGGCATTTGGCGAATGCATGCTGGAGCTGGGCCGCACGGTGCTGGGCGGCAAAAGCTGGCAGTTGGGGGTGGCGGGCGATAGCTACAACGTCGCGGCCTATCTGCGGCGGTTGGGCGCGGACGTGGCTTATATGACCGCGCTGGGCACCGACCAGTTCAGCGACGATATGCGGGCAGTGTGGGCGGCGGAGACGGTGGACACCGCGCTGGTGGTCAGCCATCCCAAACGCATTCCGGGCCTTTATGCCATCACCCTGGACAGCGCGGGCGAACGCAGCTTCACCTATTGGCGCGGCCAGTCGGCGGCCCGGGCTTTTTTTGAATGCAGCGGGGCCAGCACCGCGCTCCGTGCGGCGGGCAGCGCCGATTTGCTCTATATCTCTGGCATCACCTTGTCATTGTTCACCGAGGCGGAGCGGGAGCGGGTGGCCATGCTGGCCGCCGGGGTGCAGCGGCGCGGGGGCAAGGTGGCGTTTGACACCAATTACCGGGTGCGCGGCTGGGACGATACCGTGACGGCCCGCCGGGCGATCGAGGGTTTTGCCCGCCACGCCGATATCCTGCTGCCGACATTTTCGGACGACCAGGCGCTGTTCGCTGACGCCAGCCCCGCCGCCTGTGCCCGGCGCTGGCTGGCACTGGCGGCCACCGGCGGCGGGCCGGGCGAGGTGGTGGTCAAATTGGGCGAGGCCGGGGCGCTGGTCGCCGACGGTGCTGGTGAAACCCCGGTTGCTGCCGAAAAAGTGGCGGCGGTGCGCGACACCACCGGTGCTGGCGATGCCTTCAATGCGGCCTATCTGGCGGCGCGGCTGGCGGGGCTGGACCCGGTGGCGGCGGCGCGGTGCGGGGCGCGGCTGGCGGCGCGGGTGGTTCAGCACAGCGGTGCGATCATCGACCGGATGGCCATGCCCATTCACATCCTGCCCGCCGGCTGTGCGCCATGGGTGAAGTGATCCGCAGCGCCATTCGGCCCCACAATAATCCGTGGCGCAGCGCCCGCGATCTGGGCGGGATCTGGCAATTCCGGCTGGACGCGGGCGATGTGGGGGTGGCGGCTGGCTGGGGCGGGGGGCTGGACCCTGCCGCCACCCACGCCATCGCGGTGCCGGGCAGTTGGAATGAGCAATTGGCCGAGCTTGGCGCGATGAACCATGTCGGTCCGGCCTGGTATCAAAGTGAATTTCACACGCCTGCGCTGGCGGCGGGCGAGGTGGCGGAACTGCGCTTTGGGTCTGCCGATTATTTTGCCGATGTCTGGATCGACGGCACAGCGGTGGGCAGCAGCAGCGCAGCCATGCTGCCCTTCACCGTGCCGGTGGCCGTCGGCCCCTGCCCCGCAAAGCTGCGGCAATTGGTGGTGCGGGTGAGCAATTTGCTGCCCGAAAACGGCCCGATGCAGCGGGTGAGCAAGGCCGATTACCCCGCCGAGGGCCGCCCGCGCGATGAATATCTCCCCGCCGTGCGGTTCGACTTTTTTCCCTATGGCGGGATCAACCGCCCGGTGCATCTGGTGGTGCGTCCGGCGGTGGCGATTGCCGATTACCGGGTGGTCACGCGCCAAAATGGCGCGGACTGGACCGCCGAGGTGGCCATCACCGCAACCGGCGGGGCGGCCTGTCAGCTCAGCCTGACCACCCCGGACGGCAGCATCGCCGCCAGCGGCACGGCGGCGCTGGCCGGCGGGGCGGGCACGGTCACGCTGGCGGTGCCGGGCGGTCGGCCATGGTCGCCCGCTGATCCCTATCTTTATCGCCTCGACCTCACCCTTGCCGACCCGGCGGGACAGGCAATCGACGGCGTCAGCCAGCGGCTGGGCCTGCGCGAAATTGCCGTGGTTGGCTCCGAATTGCGCCTGAATGGCCAGCCGCTCACCCTCACCGGCTGCGGCAAGCATGAAGACAGCCCAATCCACGGGCGCGGGCTGAACCTGCCGCAATTGGTCAAGGATTTCGGCCTGCTGAAATGGCTGGGAGCCAATTCGGTCCGCACGTCGCATTATCCCTATGCCGAGGAGTTTCTGGACATGGCCGATGCCCATGGCATTTTGGTCATTGACGAGCTGTTTTGCGTCAATCTGGATTTTCGGAAAGTGGACGCCGCCACGCTGGCCGCGCACCAGCGCGAGGCAGGCGAGCTGATCGCCCGCGACGCCAACCGCACCTGTGTCATCGCCTGGTCGCTGGCGAACGAGCCGGGCTATCTGGCGGAGCGGGAATATCAAGCCAGTGGTCCCTATTGGACGGCGCTGTTCGCCCATGCCCGGGCGCTCGACCCCACCCGCCCGCTGACCCATGCCAATGTCGGCTATGCCGGCAATGCCGATCCGGCGTTCGATCATGGCGATTTTCTGATGATCAACCGCTACCACGGCTGGTATAGCGACCCGGCGCAGCTGGATTTGGCGACGGCGAAGTTGCGCGCCGACCTTGATGCCATCGCCGCTTATGGCAAACCCATCCTGATTTCCGAATTTGGCGCCGACGCGCTGGCCGGGCAGCACAGCACAACCCCGCAATTGTTTACCGAGGAATATCAGGCCGATTTCATCGCCGCCTATTGGCGCGAGATTGCGGCGCACCCGGCCTGTATCGGCGGCCATATCTGGGCCTTTGCCGATTTCCGCACCGCCCAGCATGGCCGCCGGGTGGTGTATAATCTGAAGGGATTGTTCACCCGCACCCGCGAGCCAAAGGCCGCCGCCTTCACCGCCCGGCGATTGTGGGGCGCGGCATGAGCGGCGCACGGCTGAGCTGGACCAGCAAGCTGGGCTGGGCTTCAGGCGATTTCGGCTTCAACATTTTCTGGCAGTCGCTCAACCTGTTGATGCTGCCCTTTTACACCGATGTCATGGGGCTGGATTCGCGGCTGGCGGGCACCGTCTTTCTGATCGCCAGCCTGTGGGACGGCTTTGCCGATACGATCATCGGCGCGATTGCCGACCGGACGCGCAGCCGCTGGGGCAGCTATCGCCCCTATCTCATCTTTGCCTCGCCGCTGGTGGTCGTGGCCTTCATGCTGTGTTTCCTGACGCCCGACTGGCCGCAGCTTGGCCTGTTTCTCTATGCGCTGTTGTCGCAGATATTTTTGCGCACCGCCTATTCGCTGGTGAATATCCCCTACAGCAGCCTGTCGGCGCGGATCAGCCTGGATGCCGACGAACGCTCCAGCCTGGCGGGATGGCGGATGTTTTTTGCCTTCAGCGGCGGCGCGGTGGTGACCTATGCCATGCCCCGGCTGGTCATGGTGCTGGGCGGGGCGGACAATAATCTGACCTATGTGATCGCCGCCGGGCTGGTCGGGCTGATCAGCCTGCCCTTTTTCTGGCTGGTGTTTGCCACCACGCGCGAACCGGAGCGGCTGGCCAATGCCAACCCCGCCGGCCTGTCACTGGCCGGGACGATTGACGATTTTCGCGCCTCGCTGGCGATGGTGCGGACCAATGGGCCGCTCATGCGGATTTTCGCCTGTATCATCATCTCCAGCCTGGCCTTTACGATGACCAACAAATGTCTGGTCTATTATGTCACCTATTATCTGGAACGCCCCGATCTGGTGCCGCAAATTGTGCCATTTGCGCTGGTGATGAACCTGATGTTCGCGCCATTCTGGGCGGTGGTGGCGCGGCTGTCGTCAAAACGGCGGGCCTGGCTGTATGCCAATGCGCTGTCGGTGGTGGCATATGTGCTGTTTTACTTTGTCCCCAGCCGCGACCCGATGCTGGCGGCGGCATTTATCGCGCTGATTTCGGCGGGCAACATCGCCTATCAGGTCCTGTTCTGGGCCATGCTGCCCGACACGGTGGAATATAATCAGTGGCAAACTGGCCAGCGCCACGACGCCAAAGTGTTCGGGATTGCCTCCTTTGCCAAGCAATTGGCGCTGGGGCTGAACGGCGCGCTGCTGGGCATATTGCTGTCCGGCATTGGCTATGTCCCCAATGTGCCGCAAAGCGCCGCGACGCTGGATGGGCTGAAAGCGGTCATGGCCCTCATCCCGCTGGCTGGAATAATCATATCGGCGGTGTTGATCTGGAGCTATCCGCTCGATCAGCAGATGCACCGCAAGATGCAGGAGGAGATGGGATGATGGGGCTGAACCGGCGCGCCGCAATCGGGCGCGGTTTGATGGCGGCGGCGGTGCTGGCCGCGCCGTTGCCGCTGTGGGCCGCCAACCGCGGCCAGGTGAAAATTGCCAAGGTCGAAGCCTTTGCCGTCCCCAGTGCCGTGTTCGTCAAAGTGACCGCCGATGACGGCAGCTTTGGCTGGGGAGAGGCGGGGCACAGCGGATCGGCCTTTGTCGAACGGTTGATCAACCGGTCAATGGCGCGCTTTGTCACTGGCGAGGATGTCTTTGCCGGCGAGGCGACGTGGGCCAAACTCTATTATGAATATGACGAGCTTGGTCCCGGTGGCCTCGCCAGCCAGGCGATTGCGGGCATCGACTGCGCCCTGTGGGATTTGCGCGGCAAATTGCTTGGTCAGCCGGTGTGGGCGCTGCTGGGCGGCAAGTTTCGCGATGATTTTGCCGTCTATGGCTCGTTCAGCCGCAGCCTTGGCGGCGGCCGCTTCATGACCACTGCCGAGGTCGCCAAGCGCGCCGAGCAATTGATGGCCGAGGGCTTTGGCGCATTGAAAGTGCGGATGGGCATCCGCGAGGAAAATGTCGATCCCGACGATGATCCGACGCTGGCCGCCACCCGCGCGGTGCGCCAAGTGATCGGCGACAAGGTGCCGCTCTATGTCGATGCCAACAATGGCTATCGCGCGGCCCGCGCGATCCGGATCGGCAAGGCGCTGTATGAGGAACTGGGCGTCACGGTGTTCGAAGAACCGGTGGCGATGCACCATTATGCCGCGATGCGGCAGGTGGCGGATGCGCTGGACATGGACATCGCCGCCGGGGAACATGAATATACCCCATGGGCATTTCGCGATCTGGTCGATCAGGGGCGGCCCGATTTGCTGAACCCCGATGTGTCGAAACTGTCGGGCCTGACCGCTGCGCTGCACGTGGCATCGCTGTGCGAACTGCGCGATTTGCCGATTTCGGTCCACAATGCCCGGCCAACCCTGTTGTCGGCGGCCCATGCCCATTTCATCGCCCGCGCCCGCACCGCCACCCGGCCACAGGAGCATCCGGGCAGCGTGCGGCTGGCGGATTTGTGGAAATATTTCAACAACCGCCTGCTGCCGGTGGGCGGCCGGATGGCGGTGCCAAATGGTCCGGGACTGGGGCTGGACGTCAATGAGGCCGCCGTGCGGGCGGCAGCGACGGGTTAGCGCTGGCGTTACCGGACCGCCGCCCCGTCGCGGCTGACATCGCGGACCGATGGCAGCGCCAGCTCCGCCCGCCCCGGCCCGGCAATGTCCACATTCACCAACCGCACCCGCTCCGCCGCGCCAATCACGACATGGGCGTTGACCCCGGCATAGTCGGGCGATCCGGCGATGGGCCGAAACATCCGGTTGCCATATGGCTTGCGGTCGGCGGCGGCAATCGGATCTGCGCCGGTCGACCGCATCCGCACATTCGACAGGGTCAGATCACGGATTGGCGAGGCCGGATGCCCGGCAATCAGCACATTGCCGCCAGTGGTGATGTCGATATTGTCGAACACCAACCCCTCCACCCGGCCAATCGCCCCGGCGGCGCTACGTTCGCGGTCGTCAATGTCGAAATAAATGGGATAGCCGCGCCGGTGCCGCCCGCCGGTGGCGATGCGGATGTTGGTAAAACGGTTGTTGGCATAAAGCCCGCCCCGGATCATGAAGCCCGCAATGCCGTAACGCGAATCGATGATCGCGATATTGTTGAACAGGCTGTCGCGCAGCACCCCGCGCGATTGGGTGCCCAATTTGATCGCGCCGTCATCGGAGCGGATGACGCAATTGTTCACGAGCAAGCGGGCGATGTCGCGCACCCCCTGCGCCTTGGTGGTGATGCCGTCATCGCCGACCGAAATCCAGCAATTGCTGACCCGAACATCCTGCGAATCAATGATTTGCAGGCCGTCGGTATTGTGGCTGTCCACCGGCGCATCGAGGGTAAAGCCGTCCAGCACGACATTTTCGCATTGCCGCACCCCAAGCAGGAACATCGGCGTGTTGCGGATCGTGATGTCGCGCACCCGGACATTGGCGCAGCGGTTGAGCATCAGACCCCAGCGCGCCCGCAAATCCGCGGTGCGGTCACCCGGATCATTGGCGATAATCCGGTCCATCGCCGCGTAAATCGGCGCGGCCATGCCGTCGATGACCCCGGTGCCGCTGATTTCGACATTCTGGATATTGTCGCCGTGGATCAGCGCCCGGTGATCGCCAAGTTCGGGCCGGTTGGCATAATCATCGAAATTGATGCTCATCGCCAGCCGCGCCCCGCCCGCCAGATGCAGGCTGAGGTTGGAGCGCAAGGTCAGGCCGCCGCTGTCGAAACGGCCAGCGGGCACCACCACCGTCCGCCCGCTGCCCGCACAGGCGTCAATCGCCGCCTGAATCGCTGCCGTGTCGGGCTGCCCATCATCGGCAATCGCGCCAAAGGCGGTCACGCGGCAATCCACCGGGCCGGCGGCTGCAACCGCAGGTCCAGCGGCGGCGAAGCACGCCACGCCCAAGAAAATGGCAATACTGGTCCGGATCAACGCACTGCTCCCACAACTGCCGCTGCGGGTCAGCATAAGCGACGGGCGGCCAACTGGCCAGACCATATTGGGATAATCGGTCTGGTCAGTTGACGCGGCGGAGTTGATTCAGACCAGTTCCGCCTTGACGATCTTGCCCGGCTCGCGCGGCGGTTCGCCCTTGGGCAGCGCATCAACCGCGTCCATGCCGCTGACCACTTCGCCCCAGACGGTATATTGGCGGTCCAGAAATTCAGCCGTTTCAAAACAGATGAAAAACTGGCTGTTGGCGCTGTTGGGGTTGCTGGCCCGCGCCATGGAACAGGTGCCGCGCACGTGCGGTTCGGCAGAGAATTCGGCGGGTATGTCAGCCAGTTTCGACCCGCCCATGCCGGTGCCGGTCGGGTCACCGCCCTGGGCCATGAAGCCCGGAATCACGCGGTGAAACACCACCCCATCATAAAATCCTTCGCGGACCAACTGGCTGATCTGGGCAACATGCTTGGGAGCCAAATCAGGGCGCAGGCGAATGTCCACCTCACCAGTGGACAGGGTCAGTTTCAGCGTATCGGACATGGATTTCACCTCGATAATGGTCAGCAGACGACCGCGCCTTGGCCGGTTTGCCGCCGCTTGGCAACGCCCCGCGCAACAAAAAAGGGGCCGGGAATTGCGCCCCGGCCCCCTGTTGTTCGCGCTGGCCCCGCGATCAGGCGGTCAGGTCCGCAACATCCACCTTCACCCCCGGCCCCATGGTCGAGGACAAAGCGATTTTGCGGACATATTTGCCCTTCGCGCCGGTCGGCTTGGCCTTGACGATCGCATCGACAAAGGCGTCGAAATTCTGCCGCAGCTTGTCATCGCCAAAGGACAATTTGCCCAGCCCAGCGTGGATGATTCCGGCCTTTTCCACCCGGAACTCAATCTGGCCGCCCTTGGCTGCTTTCACCGCTTCGGCAACATTGGGGGTGACGGTGCCCAGTTTCGGGTTCGGCATCAGCCCCTTTGGCCCCAGCATTTTGCCCAGCCGCCCGACAATCGCCATCATGTCAGGGGTGGCAATCACCCGGCCATAATCCAGATTGCCTGCCTGCATGTCTTCCAGCAGATCTTCGGCACCCACCTTGTCAGCGCCAGCGGCCAGCGCCGCCTCCGCCTTGTCGCCGCGCGCGAACACCGCCACCTTGACATCCTTGCCGGTCCCGGCGGGCAGGGTGACAACCCCGCGCACCATCTGATCGGCATGGCGGGGATCAACCCCCAGATTCATGGCGATTTCCAGCGTTTCGTCAAATTTGGTCGATGCCAGTTCCCGCACGGTGCGGATCGCGTCTGCCACCGGGTGCAGGGTGGTGGTGTCGATTTTTTCGGCCAGTATTTTGGCCTTCTTGGTCAATTTTGCCATGGTTTTCAGCCCTCCACCACTTCAAGGCCCAGCGACCGGGCGGACCCTTCGATAATCCGCGTCGCCTGCTCCAGATCGTTGGCGTTCAAATCCTTCATTTTGATCTCGGCGATTTCGGCCAGTTTCGACCGGGCGATTTTGCCAGCCGACAGCTTGCCGGGTTCTTTCGAGCCCGATTTCAGTCCAGCCGCCCGCTTGATCAAAAACGATGCTGGCGGGGTTTTGGTGACAAAGGTGAAGCTTTTGTCACTGAACACGGTGATGATGACCGGGGTGGGAACCCCCTTTTCCAGATCGCCGGTCGAGGCGTTGAACGCCTTGCAAAACTCCATGATATTCACGCCGCGCTGGCCCAGCGCCGGCCCAAGCGGCGGCGACGGGGTGGCCGCACCCGCAGGCACCTGTAACTTGATATAGCCGTTAATCTTCTTTGCCATGGACTTGCTCCTTCTCACCAGGGCGGACGGCATGGCTGGCCATCACGCCTGATTTAGCGGTCATGCGACTGGCCCCGAATTGGGCCGGTCTCCCGCGCCATTCTGCCCGGCAGCACCGGGCGGAAATCCTTATTTCATCCGCTCGACCTGTTCAAAGTCCAGTTCAACCGGCGTGGCCCGGCCAAAAATCGACACCGATACTTTGACCCGCGCCTTGTCGAAATCCAGTTCCTCGACCATGCCGTTAAAGCTGGCGAAGGGACCCTCCAGCACCTTGACCTGATCGCCGATTTCATAATCGACCTTGATCTCTGTCTTGGGCCGGGCGGCGGTTTCGGCCTTGCTGTTCAGCATCTGCGCCGCTTCACGCTCACTGATCGGCTGGGGTTTGCCAGCAAAGCCCAAAAATCCGGTTACCTTGGGCGTGTTCTTGACGACGTGATAAATGTCATCGGTCATCGTCAACTTGGCGAGCACATAGCCCTGCAACATCTTGCGCTCGCTCTGCACCTTTTTGCCGCGCTTTACCTCGGTCACCGTCTCGGTTGGGACCTCGATTGCTTCGATAAATTGCGACAGGTCCAGCCGCTCGGCCTCGGCCAGCACGGCGTCGCGCACCTTATTCTCAAATCCGGAATAGGCGTGAATAATATACCAACGGGCCATTGCCGTCCTTCATCCCTTGCCAGCGACCGACCAGCGGTGCGGCCGATTGCGATTGTTCAAATCCGTATCAAGCCGCCGTTCACCGCGCCAATGATGTCAGCCAACCGACGATGGCGCTGAACACCGTATCGATGCCCAGGAAAAACAACGACAACAAAAGCGCCATGATGAACACCATCAACGTGGTCATGCCGGTCTCGCGCCGGGTCGGCCAAACGACCTTTGCCGCCTCGGCCCGCACTTGCCGGGCAAATTCGCCGGGGGTTGTTTTCGCCATTGCCTGCCGTCCTGCCAAAGTCGCGCGGCCACCAGATGGGTGCCGCAATGTTCATTTCACCTCGTTCTGGCCGCAGCCAGTTCGAAAAGCGCCCTGATGTCGGGATTGGCTCACTTAATGACAAAGTGCCGCCGATGCAAGCGCCGCCGCACCAGCCGAACCGGGCCAAAGCCGTGGCTGGCGGGTGGCAGGGGCAGAGGGACTCGAACCCACGGCCCTCGGTTTTGGAGACCGATGCTCTACCAACTGAGCTATACCCCTATGCCGCCGCTGCCATTGCCGCAAATTGCCCCATCGCGCAAGGGGCGAGCGCGATTGTGGCGCAGCGGCGGCGGTGTTAAGCCACCCGACCATGCCGACCGCCGCACCCACCTGTCCGCGCAGCGCGGCGTGATCGCCCCGAATATATTTGCGGGCATCGCGCTTCGGTTGCTGGCGATGCTGGCGTTGGCATTGATGTTCGTGGTGGTCAAAAAACTGGCGGCCAGCGGGATGCACATTGCCGAAAGTCTGTTTTGGCGTCAGGCGCTGGCCCTGCCCTTCGTGCTGGCCTGGGCCGTCAGCGTCGGCGGCTGGCAGAGCCTGGCCACCCGGCGATTGGGCGCGCATGGCCGGCGGGCGGCGATGGGGCTGGCCGGCATGGCGATGAATTTTGGCGGCATGATCCTGTTGCCGATGGCCGAGGCGGCAACCATCAGCATGACAGTCCCGATTTTTGCGGTCATTTTTGCCGCGCTGTTGCTGCGCGAACCGGTTGGCCCGGCGCGCTGGACAGCGGTGGCGCTGGGCTTTCTGGGCGTGATCGTCGTGCTGCGCCCCGGCGGCGGCGGCACCGGAGCCATGGGCATCGGCGCGCTGGTGGCGCTGGGCGGCGCGCTGATGACCGCGCTGATCACGGTGGCGGTGCGCGATCTGGGGCGCACCGAGACGACCGCGGCAATTGTGTTCTGGTTCATGGCATTGTCGCTGGTGCCGCTGATGGCGATCCTGCCCTTTGTCATCACCAGCCACAGCACCGAGCAAATCTGGTTGCTCGCCGCGCTGGGGGCGAGCGGTGCAGTGGTGCAACTGGCCATGACTGGCGCGCTGCGGCTGGCCCCGGTGGCGGCGGTGATGCCGATGGACTATTCCAGCCTCTTGTGGTCACTCGCCTGCGGCTGGTGGTTTTTTGGCAGCCTGCCCGCTGCCGCCACTTGGGCCGGCGCACCCCTGATCGTGGCGAGCGGGCTGGTCATTGCCTGGCGCGAGCACCGCCGGTCAATCAGCCGGACGCGGGAGCTGGACATCTGATCGCCAGCCCCCGTATCCAGCCGCCTCACATATCGTCGTCGCCGCCGCTTTCGCCATCGGGGCCGACCATCATTTCCTCGGCCACCTTGTCCGTGCGGCTGCGAATCGCCGCCTCCAGCCGGTCCATCAGTTCGGGGTTCGCCTTGAGGAAGGTCTTGGAATTTTCGCGGCCCTGACCAATGCGGATGCTGTCATAGCTGAACCATGCCCCGGACTTTTCGACCAGTCCGGCCTTCACCCCCAAATCCAGTATCTCGCCAATCTTCGAGATGCCCTGGCCATACATGATGTCAAACTCCACCTGTTTGAACGGCGGGGCGACCTTGTTCTTCACCACCTTGACCCGGGTGGCGTTGCCGACGATTTCGTCCCGGTCCTTGATCTGGCCGGTGCGGCGAATGTCAAGCCGCACGCTGGCGTAAAATTTCAGCGCATTGCCCCCGGTGGTGGTTTCGGGATTGCCATACATCACCCCGATTTTCATCCGCAGCTGGTTGATGAAAATCACCATACAGCGCGACCGGCTGATTGATCCGGTCAGCTTGCGCAACGATTGCGACATCAACCGGGCCTGCAGGCCGACATGGCTGTCACCCATCTCGCCCTCGATTTCGGCACGCGGCACCAGGGCGGCGACCGAGTCCACCACCAAAATATCAACCGCATTGGATCGCACCAGCGTATCGACGATTTCCAGCGCCTGTTCGCCCGTATCCGGCTGTGACACGATCAGCTCGTCAATGTTCACACCCAGTTTCTTGGCATAAACCGGGTCCAGCGCATGTTCGGCGTCCACAAAGGCCGCAGTGCCGCCGGCCTTTTGTGCCTCGGCAATGGCGTGCAGCGCCAGCGTCGTCTTGCCGCTGCTTTCCGGGCCATAAATCTCGATCACCCGCCCGCGCGGCAGACCGCCAACCCCCAGCGCAATGTCCAGCCCCAGCGAACCGGTCGAGATCGCCTCGACCTGCATCGCTTCCTTCTGGCCCAATTTCATCACCGAACCCTTGCCAAAGGCCCGATCAATCTGTGCAAGAGCGGCATCCAGCGCCTTTTGCCTGTCCATATTTGCTGACTTTCCCGTTTCGACAAGTGACAATTGACCGGCCATATCCAATCCCCTCCACGCTAGGCGGATGCCCGCTGCATCGCAATAACCAGTCCTGATGTATCTGATTTGTTCCAATGGAACAAGAGGGGAACGGGATAGAGATAATTGCGCTTAATCAAGCTGATAGTGGTTGGCCAAGCAGAGAATGCCAAATTTTTTCCAGCGAATCGAGCCCAAATGGTTTGGCCAGCACCGGCCGGGCGGCATGGCGCGGTGGGATTTGGGCGGCGTCGCCGGTCACAAAGGCAAAGGGGGTGGCGCTGCGGGCCAGCCGGTCCGCCACCGCGATGCCGCCCGCTGCCCCGCCGGCGCCCAGGCTGACGTCCACCAGCGCCGCGGCAAAGTGCTGGCCGTCGATCAGCACCAGTGCCTCGTCCGCGGACGTCCCGATCACCAGCGGCACCGCGCCAAGCGCCGTCAGCGCATCGCCAATCGCCATGGCGACAATCGGGTCATCCTCGACCAGCAAGGTGGCAAACGATGGGGCGGGCAGGTCAGGCAGATCAGCCATCCGCTGCCGCCGCCCGCGCGCTGGCCAGAGCGTCGGCCACCACATTGCTGAGCTGTTCCACCGAAAATGGTTTGGGTAAAAAACCCATATTGGCGAGGTCAATCGATTCGCGCAGGGTTTCCTCGGCATAGCCAGACATGAACACCACCGGCAGGGTGGGATGGTCGGCCCGCACCGCCCGCACCATCGCTGGCCCATCCATCACCGGCATCACGACGTCAGAGACGATCAGGTCAACCCCGGCCTCGCTGGCCAACCGCTCCAGCCCCTCCTCGCCATTGGCCGCGCACACCACCTGATAGCCGCAGCGGATCAGCGCGCGTTCGGCCACCACCCGCACGACATCCTCATCCTCGACCAACAGGATTTTGCCAGTGCCCCACGCCGGGGCCTTGGGCTTGGCCTTGGCGGGCCGGGCCAGCGCCGGGCCGTCGGCGGCACCGCGATAGACCGGCAGATAGATGGTGAACACCGTGCCCTTGCCCAACTCGCTGTCGGCAAAGATGAACCCGGCGGATTGTTTGACAATGCCATAAACGGTGGACAGGCCAAGACCGGTGCCCTTGCCCACTTCCTTGGTGGTGAAAAATGGCTCAAAAATCTTGGACAGGGTGGCGGGGGCAATGCCCACACCGGAATCCGCCACCCGAATGGCGCTATATTCGCCCGGTGGCATCACCCCGCCGCCGATCGCCGCCACTTCGCTTGCGGCCACGGCAAATGTCTCGATGGTCAGCGTGCCGCCGCTGGGCATGGCGTCATTGGCGTTCACCGCCAGATTCATGATGACCTGATCCAATTGCCCCGGGTCGGCGCGCACCGGTCCCTGCCCGCGCTGGTGGTGGACGGTCAGGGTGATCTGGCCCCCCAGCAGCCGTTTGATGAGGTGCGACACCTCCGACACCACGTCCGGCAATTGCAAAATCTGGGGCCGCAGCGTCTGTTGCCGGGAAAAGGCCAGCAATTGGCGCGTCAAACCGGCGGCACGATTGGCATTGTCGCGGATATGTTTGATGTCGTCATAATCGCCGTCGCCGCCGCTATGGCGGAGCAGCATCAGGTCACAACTGCCCAGAATCGCGGTTAAGATATTGTTGAAATCATGGGCGACCCCGCCGGCCAACTGGCCCACCGCCTGCATCTTGGATGCCTGTGCGACCTGCCGCTTCAGCCGGATTTCCTCTGACCCGTCCTTCAGCATCACCAGCGCCGCCGCATCACCCAGCCCGCGCACCCCGGCAATCCTGAGCGCCACCGGCTCGTCGGGCTGTCCGGCCAGCCGCACCGACATGTCGCTGGTCGCCGCTGGCCCGCCGACGTGACGGCGCACCGCATCGCCCAGCGCGCTTTTGTCCTCGGCCACCACCATGTCGCCGGGATAGCGCGGGCGCTTGCCGTCGCCGGTGCCGGTCGCTTGACCAAAGGCGCGATTGACGTAAATGAACCGCCCATCACGGTCCACCAGCCCCAGCCCCAGCGGCATGGTGGCGAGCAGATTTTCCACCACACTCAAATTGCCGCTTGCCGGGGCGGGGGCATGATCCTCATCCAGCAGGAACAGGGCAACGGGGGCTGCCGGATCGGCCGCCGCCAGCGGCACCTGAACCAGCCGCAGCGGGCTGCCGCCGCTGCCATTCTCGCCGCTTTCGCTGGCAAAAGACAGGCCCCCGGCGCCATCCAGCCGCAGCAATTTGGCGACATCGCGGCCCGCCACCGGACCCGTTGCCGGGGCCGCAGTGCGCCCGCCCAGCGCCCGGACCAGAAATGCCTGATTGGCCGCGAGCAGCCGCCCCGCCGGATTGACCAGCGCCGCCATCACCCCGGCCTGCCCCAGAATCTGCCCGCCCGGCCCCTCGATCACCCGGGCGAAATCCCCGGCAAGATCGCTGTTGGCGGGCGCGGCAAAGCGCCAGACCAGATGGTCGTCCGCCTCCCCCGCCCGGCGCACCTCAGCCGACAGGCGCAGCGCTGCCAGTTCCAGCTCCGCCGCGCGGCCATGGCCATCGCGCCACGCCGCCTGGCCTGCCCGTTTCAGTGCATCGGCCCCGCCGCCCGCCAGCGGCAGGCCCGGCGGGGTGGGAAAGCCATCAAACCACAAGGCATAAAGGTCGTTGGCGCAAACCATCCGCCCGGCCCGGTCGGTGATCGCCACCGCGACGTCATCATGGGCCAATGCCGCCCGGACCACCGACCAGCGCAGGCC
>DAIUBZ010000021.1:0-15171 GCA_036846445.1 Sphingopyxis sp.
CCGGATCAGAGCGCAAAAACTGCTCATAGCTGTCGCGCTGGACCTCGATCAGGTTCGGCATTTCGACCGCTTCATGCACATTGCCGAACAGGCGGCGGATACGCTTTTGCGGCGTCGCGCCGCTTGCCTGACCAGAGGGTGCACCCGCCGCTTTTGCCTTGCTTGCCATAACTGAAAATCTCGCCTTTTGGATGATCTGCGGCGCATCACCGACACAAAAAAGTCGCGCACCCCCCGACGGGAGCCCGCAACTTTCAGCACGATGTTCATGTATCATCCGCCCCAATGCTGTGGACCGCTGCGCGACGGCGGCCCGTGTCCCGGACGAATGACTGCAAGCTACATAGGATTTCGGCTGCCGCCTGTCAATTCATCTGCGGCGGCTGGGTCCGGCATATTGGCAGCAGCAAGGGCGGGGCAGCCGCCGGGCCGCCCCGCCCCTGCCCGCCCCGCCCCTGCCCGCTCAGCGCGAAATACTGCGCGGGGGGCCAAGCGTCGGCCCCGGCGCAATGGGTCAGCCGCCCGCCGTCACCATCCCTGCTTGCGGCGCAGCGGATCCAATATGTTCGAGAAGTCGTCGGTCCAGATTGCAAAATCGGCTGGAACTTCGGTCTGCGTCCACGCCGCATCGCGGGCAATGGCGCCCACATCATCTGGGCTCTTCGCGACCACCGCCACTTCGACTGTTGTCTTGAGCGACGTCATGAAGTCACCCTTGCCCGGCTTGTCCTTGGCGTTCCACGTGGTCAGCCCTGACGCTGCCGCTGACCCGGCCACAACATGGGACAGGACCATATGCCGGTTGGAGACGTTGAAGATCAGAACGCCGCCCGGCGACAATTTTGACGCATACATCGCAACCGCCTCTTTGGTGACGAGGTGGACCGGCGGCGACGCCGACGAAAACGCATCGAGCATGATGAGATCATAGCCACCGGCCTCGCGGGCCAGCGTCAACCGCCCATCGCCGACCACCACCTTGGCCCCCGGCGTGCATTCGGTGAACGAGCGGAACAGGCTTTTGTCACGGGCGATGCGCACCACCTCCGGGTCGATTTCAAAAAACTCCCACGTCTCGCCGGGGCGGGAATGGCAGGCAAGCGACCCCATGCCCAGGCCAACGACCGCGACCTTGCCAAATTTGCCGCCGCGCGCGGCGCGCGCCGCCTCAATCCCTTGATGATAGGCGCCGCCAAAGTGGAAGTAGCTCGCCGGTTCCGGTCGGGTGGCCAGCGCAGCCCCACTCGCATCCGCCCAACGCTCGGCACCATGAATGGTGTTGCCATGCTCCAGATATCGGCCCTGACCGTTCGGCGTTTTGTAAATGGCATGAACCGCAAAGAAGGACCGGGTCCGTTCAATCAGATTTGGCGGCGTCGTCACCGTCAGGGTGATCAGCATGCATATCGTGGCAGAGATGAGCAGGCGGACGGGGCGCGCCGACCAGATTATGGTCAGGCCCATGGTCAGGATCAACAGCATCACCAGCGGCTGGACCGGAAAGTCCCCACGCGCGATCACATTGCGGTCCACCAGGGCGAACAGCAACAGCACCACCGCCAACGCGCCGCCCACGGCCATTGGCCGGAATTGCCCCAGCCGCGTCCGGACGTCGGCCCGGCACAGCAGCACGGCCAAGGTCAAAATGGCGAACTCCATCAAACGTTCAAACACCAGCGGTGCAACCAGCGAGGTCAGCGCCCCGCCGATCACCCCGCCCAGCGACATGAAGAAATAAAATTGGGTCAAGTCGCCAACCGCCGGACGCCGCGCGTAAAGCTCGCGGTGGCAGATGACGACGCTGACGGTAAAGAAGGCAAGGTGCAACGCCAACACCGCGTAAAAGGGCATGCTGACTGCGATCGAAAAGGACGCCATAATGGCAGCCAGCAACACGGGTTGCGCCAGCTTCAAAGCCCGGTCCATGGTCTGGCCGCCCGACCGAAATGCGACCGAAAATGTCAGCAGATAGAGCGCGAGGGGAATGACCCACAGCAGCGGCACCGCCGCAATGTCAGTGGTGATGTGGGCGGTTGCCGCCACCAGCAACGCCGATGGCACAAGGGACAGCCCAATCCACGCCATCCGGTCTTTCATCGTCACCCCGGCGGATGCCCCTTGCTCATGCCCGGACTCAGGCGGGTTTTGCGCCGCAACTGCCGCTTTGCCAGCCGCGCCAGCCACCATGCCAGGGCGCAGGAACAGCGCGCTGGCACCAATCGCGATCAGCAGCGCCAGAAACCCTGAACTCCACAGCGCCGACTGGCGGTCGAGCGTCAGCATCTGTTCGATCACAAACGGATAGGCGAGCAGAGCAAGCAGCGAGCCAATGTTCGACGCGCCATACAGAAAATAGGGGTCGCCGGCGTGCGGATGGCCGGTGCGCGCGAACCACGCCTGCAACAACGGGCCATTGGCCGAAATCGCAAAAAAGGGCAAACCGACCGAAGCGGCAAACACCCCGATCAGCCACAGCGCCTGGCCCTGTTCGGGCGGGGAGCCCCACTCACCGGCCAACGCGATCGGCAAACCAACCATCAGCACCACCGCCATCAGCGTGAGATGGACCGCGGCCCCGACCCGAGGGGAGCACAAGCGGATCAAGCCATGCGCATAGGCATAGCCCAGCAGCAGCACCGACTGGAAAAACACCATCGCAACCGACCAAACCGCCGGGGTTCCGCCCAAGATCGGCATCACCATTTTCGTGAACATCGGCTGCACCCCGAATAACAGGAATGCCGACAGAAAAATGGTCATGGTGTAAACGGGAAGCGCCAGCGGCGTGAGATTCATCCAGACAGAAGTGGGGCGCGAGGCCAGCGTGGCGTTGCCAATCGACATGCGTTGATACTCTCTGAAAAAAGGCAAAAGTTGACTGCACCTTGGGCCTAGTGAGAAAGCGGTAACAAAAAGTTAAGCATGTTCCGGCGAGGCGTTCAGCCAGCCATCCCCCGGCGGCCCCGGCTGTGGTCACAAAAAAAGGGCGGCTCCCCGCTGGGGAACCGCCCTTTTGCGCGGCGCACGAAGCGCCAGCAGGTTACTTCAGCTCGACCGTGGCGCCCGCTGCTTCCAGCTTCTTCTTCACTTCTTCGGCTTCCGCTTTGCTCACGCCTTCCTTGACCGCCTTGGGCGCGGCTTCAACCAGCGCCTTGGCTTCGCCCAGGCCCAGGCCAGTAATTGCGCGGACTTCCTTGATCGTGTTGATCTTGTTGCCGCCATCGCCGGTCAGGATCACGTCAAATTCGGTCTGCTCTTCCACTTCCGGACCAGCGGCGGCTGGGCCAGCGGCCACAGCCACGGCGGCGGCAGCCGAAACGCCCCACTTTTCTTCCAGCATTTTCGACAGGTCCGCCGCTTCCAGCACGGTCAGCGTCGACAGTTCTTCAACAAGTTTCGCAAGATCAGCCATGTTCATTCTCCATCAGGACCGGATTGCTCCGGCAATTTTCATCAATTTGGGATTACGCTGCTTCTTTGGTCGCATAGGCATTGAACACCCGCGCCAACTGGCCAGCCGGTGCTGCCGCAATTTGCGCCAGTTTCGTCGCCGGTGCCTGAACCAGACCAATGATCTTGGCCCGCAGCTCATCCAGCGAGGGCAGTTCCGCCAGCGCCTTCACCCCGTCCACGTCCAGCACCACATCGCCCATGCCGCCGCCGACAATCTCCAGCTTGGGATTGGTTTTGGCGAATTCGACGATAATCTTGGCCGCTGTCACCGGATCAGCCGACACCGCCAAGGCGGTGGGGCCGGTCAAATAGCCGCCAATGCCGCCATAAGCGGTGCCGTCCAGCGCGATTTTGGCAAGCCGGTTCTTGGTGACCCGGAAACTGGCCCCCGCATCCCGCATCTTTTGCCGCAGGGCAGTGGACTGGGCCACCGTCATCCCCAGGTTGCGCACAACCACCACCGCACCAGCCGCCGACAGCGTGGTATTCAGCGTCGCAACGGCTTCGGCTTTTTCTGCACGATCCATGCGTTCTTCTCCACACATATGCCCGGATGCCCCGCCGCAAAGGCCGGGCCGCCGGGCGGCTGCAACCCAGCACAGCCGCGGGCCGCACAGGGCCGCCCGAAACTGCGCCAACGAAATGTCCTAAGGGAGCCGGTCAAGCCGCCAGTGGCGCGCCGCGTGGCGGGCCGGGCGACCGGTAAAGACTGGTCCCGTCTCGGCTGGAAATTAAGCCGGGCATATTCCCGGCACCAACTGTCTCGGACGGTTGTCAGCGCCGCATGCGCCGCCGACGTGGCCGCGCTTAGCAGCGATGCCGCCGGTGTCAACCCTGCAACCAACCGCGACTGTTACCAATTGGCCACAACCAAGACCAATTGCGGACCAAAATGATTTCGGAGGCATTTTTGGGGGTTCCCCTTGGGGCGCGCGCGGTTAAGGTGCCGTAGTTGAATTGGGTTCAATAAGGGGATCACCGATGAAATTTTCGAAAACCGCCGTTGCTGGTTTGCGCAATGGCGCAGCGGTTGCGGCATTGTTGGCGGTCGGACTGGCTGCCCCGGCGACCGCGCAAACCGCGCCCGCCACTCCGCCCGCAGCCGAAGAAGCCGATGATGCGCGGCTGATCACGGTTACGGGTTCGCGAATCAAACAGGACCCGACCCGCAGTGCCCTGCCATTGCAAATCATCTCATCCGCCGAATTGACCCGCGAAGGGATCAGCAGCCCGGAACAGCTGATTTCCTATCTGTCCACCAACGGCACTGGCGCCGACAATCTGGCGTCGAATTCGGACGTGACGTCCGGTGCCCAGCGCGGGACCAACGGCCTGTCGGGCGCGAATTTGCGCGGTCAGGGCGCGGCGGCAACACTGGTGCTGCTGAACGGCCGCCGGGTGGCGGCGCATGGCCTGACCGGGTCGGCGGTTGACGTCAACCAAATCCCATTCGCCGCCATTGAGCGGGTTGAGGTGCTGAAAGACGGGGCGTCGGCCATTTATGGCACCGACGCGATTGGCGGCGTGATCAACTTCATCACCAAAACCAATTTTCAGGGGCTGAACCTGAACGGCTTCACCGACATTACCCAGCGCGGGGATGCACCCATTTACCGGGTGTCGGCGACGGCGGGCTATGGCGACCTCGACCGTCAGGGCTTCAACATCATGGGCGCGGTCAGTTGGCGCAAGGCCGGCGTTCTGAACGGTTCGGACCGCGATTTCGTCAATGGCAACCAGCCGGAACGTGGCCTGTCGGTCGATACGCGCGGCACGCCGATCGCCACGGCTTTTGCCAACGGGGCCAATCCCATTTTTGCACCGGACGGTTCATTGTTCAGCGGTTTGCCTGCTGGCAGCATCTGGGTTCCCGGTACCACCTTGAACTTCAACGGGGCGAACCCGCTGCGCCTGCCCGGGGGCGCTGGGTGCGAAAGCTTTGACGGCGGCATGAATTATGACGCCGAACTGTGGGCCTTTCCGGCGGCGGCGCTCGGCTGCGCCTGGGACACCGGTCGCGCCGCCACCCTGCAACAGCCGATTGACACGCTGACCTATTATGGCCGCGCCACCGTTGCCTTGGGCGATCACCAAATCTATGCCGAAGTGACGGGGTCGGACGCCAATTCAGCGAAGCGTTTTTCCAGCAACCAATACGCCGGCAACACAACCGTCACGCCGCTCTACTATCCGCTGAACGCGCTGACAGCCGACACTTATAATGCAGTCTATAACCAGTTTTTGCAGGTGTTTCCGGCAATCGCAGCGAATTATGGGAAGCCGATTCCCTATCGTTGGCGGTGTACGGTTTGCGGACCGCGTGAATATGTGACCAACACAAAGACGTTCCGTGTCGCGGCTGGCATCGAAGGTCCAATTGCCGCCGGTTGGGATTATCGGGCGGGGGGGTCCTTTGCCCGTTCCGAGGCGAACTCGGTGCTGGGTACCGGCTATCATTACCGCGGCATATTTTCATCAGCCGCACGGGCCGCCGCATCGGGCATTGCCGGCGCCGCAGTCCGCGGTCTGGATACTCGTGCGCCAACCGCGCCGGGAGCGACCGCGCCGGGCATTGTTGGCCTGCTCAACAGCGGCATTCTGAACGTTTTTTCCGAAAGCCAGACGCCGCAGGCATTGGCGGCGCTCGACGCCATTTCGGCGGCGGGCGAGGTGCTTTACGGTGGCCGTTATGAGGTGAAGCAGTTTGACGCCTCAATCACGGGTCGGCTGTTTGCCCTGCCTGGTGGCGATGTCCAGTTGGCGATCGGCGGCGACTATCGCAGCGAGACATATGAGTTCAACGGGTCTGCCGCCGCCGAATTCGATCGGCCAGAGATTTTCAACGTGGCGTTTGACAATATCAACGCGCTGACGCCGAAATCGCGGGATATCAAGGCGGCCTATGCCGAATTGCTGGTGCCGCTGTTTGACGCATTTGAAATCACCGGCGCCGTCCGCGTGGATGATTATTCCGGGTTTGGCACCACCGTGAATCCGAAAGTCACCGCCCGCTTCCGCCCGGTCGACTGGTTGATGTTCCGCGGATCGTACAACACCGGTTTCCGCGCCCCGTCGTTCAACCAAGTGTTCAACGGGCAATCGCAATCGCCCAACCCGGGCAACACGCTGGTCGATCCCACCACCTGTAACCTGTCCGGGCCGAACCCCACCGTGCCGGGTTGCAACGCAATCACGCCGGATTCGGTGTCCGGCGGCAATCTGGCGCTTGGTCCGGAGACGTCGGAACAATATAGCCTTGGCGTGGTGTTCCGTCCGACCTCGCGGATCACCGCCTCGTTCGACTTCTGGTCGGTCGCGGTCGATGATGTCATCGGCTCGCTGACCATCCGCCAATTGCTCGACAATGCCCAGTTCTTCCCGGAACGGCTGGTGCGGACCAACGGGATCATCACCCTGCTCGACGTGACGACCGCCAATATCGGTTCGCGCCGCACCCAGGGGCTTGAGGTGTCGCTGCGCGCGGGGGCCGATGCCTTTGGCGGCGAGTTCACCGCCGGGCTGGACGGCACGCGGCTGCTGAAAAAGCGGGAAAAATTCCTGCCATCCGCGCCCTTCGGACCCAGCCAGATCGGGGTGTTCAGCTTTGCCGGGGACCTGGGCCTGAAATGGAAGCACAGCGCCTTCATCGCGTGGAACAACGACAAGGTGAACCTGTCCTTCTCGCAAATCTATCGGTCGGGCTATACCAACCAGGCGCTGCCCGGCATCGCCAGCGGGGCGATCACCCGCCCCGGCTTCAACCCGACGGTCAGCCCCTATATCATCTACAACCTCAGCGCCGGGGTGAAGGTGACGGACAAGTTCCGGATTACCGGCGGGATCCGCAATCTGTTCGACACCGATCCGCCATTTGCCATCACCTATGACAGCAACACCGGCGCCGGGTCGAGCTGGGAGCCGCGGGTAGCCGATCCGCGCGGCCGGTCGTTCACCATTTCGGTGGACACCAGCTTCTAACTGACCAAGTCCTGGAATTGACGGGGCCGGGGGGCAACCTCCGGCCCCTGTTTTTGCCCGGCGGCGGAGCTGCCCCGGGTTCGGCCCGGCGCAATTGGGCCGGGGCGCGGACGTCGCCGCTCAGGCGCCGCCACCAAAGCCCGCCGCCAGCGCGTCAATCGCCGTGGCCAGCCGCGCATCGCGCGCCGACAGGCCGCCGGCATCATGGGTGGTCAGCAGGATCGTCACCCGGTTATAGATATTGGACCATTCGGGGTGGTGGTCCTGTTTTTCCGCGACAACCGCCACCGCCGCCATAAAGCCGAACGCCCGGGCAAAGTCGGCAAAGCGAAACGTCCGCACCAGCGCATCGCGGGCCGGATCATGCTCCCACAGCGCAAAGCGCGCCAACAGGGCGACATGGTCATCGCCGGTCAGGCGGATTGGTGCGGCATGGCTCATGGCGGTGGTGCTCCCGTAGTGGCAAAATGTGGCCACACCGGCTATTGCCTGAGCCATGTTCACTGGTCCACCCCCTGATGCCGCCGCTCTGATGGCGATGGCCCGCACCGTGCTGGCCGCCCTGCCCCCTGCCATCGCGATGCATGCCCGGGCGCTGGAGGTCGAGATTGCCGATTGTGCCGACGATGCGCTGTTGGCCGCGATGGGCATCGACCACCCGCTGGACCTCACCGGCCTCTATCATGGCCGCCCGCTGACCCAGCGCAGCATCGACGATATCGCCCCGGCCCCCGACCGGGTGACGCTGTATCGCATCCCGATTTTGGTGGAGTGGGCAGAGACTGGCGTGCGGCTGGACGATCTGGTCCGCCATGTGATGATCCATGAAATCGGCCACCATTTCGGCTTTTCCGATGGTGACATGGCGGCGTTGGAGGCATAGCAGGCGGAATGACCGCCGCGCTTCTGACCTTTGCCGACATCGCCTGTGTCCGCGCCGACCGGCTGGTGTTTCGCGGCCTGTCGTTCACCGTTGCGGCCGGCCAGGCGCTGTGGCTGGTTGGGGGCAATGGCGCGGGCAAATCATCGGCGATCCGGCTGGCGGCGGGATTGCTGCGGCCCGCCAGCGGCTCGGTGCGGGCGGCGGCGGCGGTGGCGCTGGCCGATGAGGCGCTGGCGCTGGATGCGGAATTGCCGCTGTCCGGTGCGCTCAATTTCTGGGGGCGGATCGACCGGGCCAGCCCGGCGGCGCTGGCCGCCGCCCGCGCCGCCATGGGGCTGGACGCGCTGGCGGATGTGCCGGTGGGGATGTTGTCCACCGGCCAGCGCAAACGGGCCAGCCTGGCGCGGGTGGCGGCCAGCGGTGCGCCGCTGTGGCTGCTGGATGAGCCCGCCAACGGGTTGGACCGCGCCGCGCTGGGTTGGCTGGCGGCGGCCATCGCCCGCCACCGCGCAGGGGGCGGCGCGGTGGTCATGGCATCGCACAGCGAACTGGATGTGGCCGGCAACACCCGCATCGATCTGGATCCGCTCCGGTGATCCGGCTGCTGGGCCAATTGATCGCCCGCGACGTCCGGCGTGATTGGGGCAGCGGGGCAGTGTGGTTGCCGCTGATGTTCTTTCTGCTGGTCGCGACCCTGTTTCCCTTTGCGGTGGGACCGGACCGGGTGCTGCTGGCGCGGGCGGGCGGCGGCATCATCTGGGTGGCGGCGCTGCTGGCGGCGCTGTTGCCCATTGACCGCCTGATCCGCCCCGACCTCACCGCCGGGGTGCTGGACCAATTGGCGCTGCGCGGGGTCGCGGATGAATGGATTGCGCTCGCCCGTATCGCCTCGCACCTGATCGGCTTTGCGGTGCCGCTGGCGCTGGCGCTGGTGCCAGCGGCGGCGCTGCTGGATCTGCGCAGCGACCAGATCGCGGCCCTCGCCATCGGGCTGGCGATTGCTGCCCCGGCGCTCGCGGCGCTGGCGGTGGTGTCGGCCGCACTGACCGCCGATGGCACCAGCGGCAGCGCGGTCGGCGGCCTGTTGGTGCTGCCGCTGGCGGTGCCGCTGGTGATTTTCGGTGCGGGTCTGCTCGATCCGCTGGCACAGGGGGCATTGCCGCTGCTGGCGGCCTCCAGCCTGCTGCTGACCGCGATTGCACCCTTTGCCGCCGGGGCTGCCTTGCGGGGGCTGCGCGAATAGGACATAGCCAGCGGCAGACCACGGTCGCTGCGCAAAGGTGAAATGATGAGCGACAACGCCGCCGCTGTCCCGCCGATCGCGCCGCCAGCCGGTGCTGCACCCGGCAATGACGCGGCATCGGCGCTGCTGGCGGCAATGTTTGACGAGGACAACCGCCTGCGCCCCCAATTTGTGCGCGGCGTGCTGGAACTGGCTGGCGCAGGCGATGGCACGGCGGTGCGCGATCTGGTTGCCCGGCTGCACCCGGCGGATGTCGCCGATCTGTTCGAACTGGCCCCCGCGTCGGACCGGGCGCTGCTGGCTGATACATTGGGCGATCTGGTGTCCGCCGACGTGCTGGCGGAACTGAATGATTATGTCCGCGATGACATTGCCGCACGGCTTGCTCCCGGGCAAATCGCTGAACTGGCCGCCGAACTGGACACCGACGATGCGGTGGCCATCATCGAGGATTTGGACCGCGCCGGGCAACAGGCGGTGCTGGCGGCGATGGAGCCAGAGGACCGCGCTGCGATCGAGGACGCCCTGTCCTATCCCCCCGAAAGCGCCGGGCGGTTGATGCAGCGCGATTTGGTGGCGGTGCCAGAGCATGTCACGGTGGGGGATGTGATCGACCGCCTGCGCGATGATGCGGACATGACCAGCGATTTTTGGGAAATTTTTGTCGTCAACCCGCGCCACGAACCTGTCGGCACCTGTCAGCTCAGCTGGATCCTGCGCGCGCCGCGCAGCGTTGCAATCCAGGATGTGATGAAACGCGCCCAGACGCTGATCCCGGTGGATATGGATCAGGAGGAGGTGGCGCTGAAGTTTCAGAAATATGCGCTGATCTCGGCCGCCGTGGTCGATCCCGCCGGGCGGCTGGTGGGGGTCATCACCGCCGATGATATTGTTCACATCATCCAGGAAGAAGCAGGCGAGGATGTGCTGCGCCTGTCCGGTGCGGGCGATGGCGACATCAACCAGCCGATTGTGGACAGTTATCGCGGCCGGGTCCGTTGGCTGATCGCGAATCTGGGCACGGCGCTGGTGGCGTCCAGCGTCGTGGGGCTGTTTGGCGGCGCGATCGAGGCGATGATCGCCTTGGCGGTGCTGATGCCGATCGTCGCGGGGGTCGGCGGCAATGCCGGCACCCAGACCCTGGCGGTGACCGTCAGGGCGCTGGCGACCAACCAATTGACTGACTCCAACCGCTGGCGGGCGGTGCGCCGCGAATTGCAGATCGCGCTGCTCAGCGGGCTGACGATTGCGGCGGTTGCCGGGCTGGCCACTGCGGTCTGGTTCCGCGACGGCCATTTGGGCGGAGTGATTGCCGCCGCGCTGGTGGCCAATATCCTGATTGCCGGGCTGGCCGGAGCGGCGGTGCCGCTGTTGCTGGACCGCTTGGGCCAGGATCCTGCCGTATCCAGCTCGGTTTTCGTCACCATGATTACCGACAGCATGGGATTTTTTGCATTTCTGGGGCTGGCCGTGGCCACGGGGCTGGTGGCTTTTTAGCCGTTATCTCAGCCATTTGGCTGCGCCGGAGGCGGCACTGGTGACTGGCCGGAAAAAATAATTCGGCCAATCCGGGCAAAATCGCTGATCCGGCGCAACCATCCCCGGCCCCGCCCGTTACATGCACAGGACGGCGATCATCCCCCCCCATTCGCCGTCCGACCATATGGGTCCGGCACTGCCATTCATCCCCCTCCCTTGAATCAGTGCCGGACCCGAACTTGGGGCCCCGCTCCCATTCTCACCATGATTTCAGCAACAGGTCGATGCTGTGGATCGCCATCCCGACCAGCCCGCCGACCAGCGTGCCGTTGATGCGGATATATTGCAAATCGCGGCCCACCGCATTTTCCAGCCGGTCGGTGATGGTGCTGGCATCCCAACTGCGAATCGTATCCGAAACCAGCCGCAGCCCGGTTTCGCCATAGCTGTCGGCCACTCCGATGAGCGCGCGGCGGGCATAGCGGTTCAGTGAACGGCGCATCCGGAGATCATCGGCCAGCGTGCCGCCCAATTGGCGCAACATTTCGCCCAGCCGACCGGCCAGCGCGGTATCCGGATTGCGCGCCGCCTTCAGCAGCGCCGCCCGCCCCCGTTCCCACATGCCATCCAGCCAGCGGGTAACCGCCGGATTTGCCAGCATTTCATCGCGCACCCGCGCCACCTTTGCCGCCATTTCGGGGTCATGTTGCAGGTCGAACGCCAATTGCTCCAACCCCTGCTCCACCCGCTGGCGCAGCGGATGGTCGCTATGCTCGGCCATTTCGCTCAGCAATTTCTGGAGCCCGGCGACAATCCGGTTGGCGATGCTCTCATCCAGCCCGGTCAGCCGGACCAACGTGTTGCTGTTGTCATGGACCATCTGGTGGATCAGCGGCGCATTGATCTCCAGGGTGGTGGAACCCCATTTCACCATCGCATCCAGCAGCGGCTGGTGCCGCCCGTCAGCCAGCGCGGCGCTGAGCGCCTGGCCGAGCAGCGGGCTCAATTGCAATTCGCGGATCCGGTCGGCAATCGATGCCTTGACCATCCCGCCCAGCCGTTCCTGATCCAGCGCGGCCAGCGCGTCGCCGATCATCCGCGACGCCCCCTGTTTCAGCCGCCCGCCACCGCCCGCCGGCTCCGACAAAAAGCGGCCAACCCCGCCCGCGACATCCAGCGACCGCATTTTGCGGGCAATCAACCGGGGCCGCAAGAAATTGCTTTTCAAAAATGCGGCCAGCGCAACGCCAATCCGGTCCTTGTTGCGCGGCACAATCGCGGTGTGCGGAATCGGCAGGCCCATCGGGTGGCGGAACAGCGCGGTAACGGCAAACCAGTCGGCCAGCCCGCCGACCAGTCCCGCCTCGGCAAAGGCGCGCAAAAAGCCGATGGCCGGGTGCAAATGCTGGAAATGGCGCGCGGTAAAATAGCCCACCGCCATCGCGACAAGCAGGCCGGTGGCCACCACCCGGATATCCATGCCGCCGGTGGGAATGGCCACCCCGCCCGGGCGGCTCCAGTCGCCGCCCAATATGTCCGCCCGCGATCCTGCATCCTTTTTCATCGCCGTTCAATGGCCGAGCAAGGCCATAAAGGCAAGGGAATGCCCGCTATTCCGCCGGTTGCGGGGCGGCTTGCGCGCCCGGCTGGCCCGCACGGTCGCCCGCATCGTCGCCGTCCTGATAGGTCAGCAATTTGCGCCGCAACCACGGCCCGGCCCGCTGTTCCGCCCCCACCGCCAGGCTGAATGCCGCCGGCACAATCACCAGCGTCAGCACGGTGGACAGCAGCAAGCCGCCGATTACCACCACGCCCATCGGCTGGCGCCACGCCCCGTCACCGCTGAGCGCCAGCGCGGTCGGCACCATGCCCGCCGCCATCGCGACCGTGGTCATCACAATCGGCTGTGCCCGTTTGCGCCCGGCATCGACAATGGCGTCATATTTGCTGACCCCCTTCGCCATTTCCTCCAGCGCGAAATCGACCAGCAGGATGGAGTTTTTGCCGACAATACCGATCAGCATCAAAATGCCGATGAACACCGGCATCGACAGCGGCATGCCAAACGCCATCAGCGCCAGCGTGCCGCCCAGCGGGGCCAACGACAGCGACGCCATGTTGATGAGCGGCGGCATCAGGCGGTGATAGAGCAGCACCAGCACGCCAAACACCATCGACAGCCCGGCAATCAGCGCGATGACAAAGTTGAACAGCAATTCGGTCTGCCACTTCTCCATCCCCAATTGCACCCGGCTGACCCCCTGCGGCAGGTTCTTCATCGTCGGCAGGGCGTTGATCACCTTCCACGCATCGCTGGTCACGACGCCGGGGCCAAGGTCCGCGCCGATGGTCACCCGCCGCGCCAAATTGGTGCGCTCGATCCGGGTGGGGCCGCTGCCATAGCTGATGTCCGCGACCAGCCGCAGCGGCACCGACCCGCCATTGCTGGTCGGCACTTGCAGATTTTCAATGCTGGCGAGCTTTGCCCGGGCATTTTCCTCCATCTTCACCCTGATCGGGATTTGCCGGTCCGACAGCGAGAAACGCGCGCTATTCTGGTCAATCTCGCCAATCGTCGCCACCCGGATCGCTTGGCTGAGCGCCGACGTGCTGACCCCCAATTCCGCGGCCAAGTCCATGCGCGGCTTGATGATGATTTCCGGGCGGCGCAAATCGCCGCTCACCCGCGGGCCGCGCAATTCCTTCAGCCCTTCCATCTCGCCGACCAGCTTGGCCGCCGTGGCGTTCAACAATTGGGGATCATCGCCGCCCAGCGTCAGGTTCAACTCGCGGCCGGTAAAGCCGCCGAATTGCGAGCGGAACGACACCCGCGCATCGGCAATCTGCGTCAATTTCGGGCCGACCTCGCGCTCAAACTCCAGGCTGGTGCGGCTGCGGTCCTTGCGCGGCACCAGCTTGACGTTCAGATTGGCGCCGATGCGCGACAGGCTGACCCGAGCAAACACGCTTTCCACTTCGGGTTCGCGCTTCACCAGTGCCTCGACCTCGCGCGCCACCCGTCCGGCTTGCTCCAGCGTCGAGCCGGGGGCCAGTTCGATGGTGATCGAGCTGCTGTCCTGATCGAACGCGGGCTGGAATGTCATCGGCAGGGCGGTGAACGTCCAGCCGGTCAGGCCCAGCGCCGCCGCCGCGCCGACCATCACCCAGCGGCGGTGGTTCAGCGTCAGCTTCAAAAAGTCGATATATTTGTCCATGATTCGGCCCTGGGCATGGTCCGCCGTGCCATGGGCTTTCAGCAAATATGCCGCCATCATCGGCGTAATCATCCGCGCCACCGCCAGGCTGATCAGCACGGCAATGACGATGGTGAAGCCGAAATTCTTGAAAAACTGCCCCGACACGCCGGGCATCAACCCGACCGGCAGGAACACCGCGACAATCACCATGCTGGTCGCCAGCACCGGCAGGCCAATTTCGTCGGCGGCATCAATCGACGCCTGATAGGCGGACTTGCCCATCCGCATATGGCGGACGATATTTTCAATCTCCACAATCGCATCGTCCACCAGCACCCCGGCCACCAGCGCGAGCGCCAGCAGGGTCAGGCCGTTGAGGGTGAAGCCCATCAAATCCATGAAGAAAAAGGCGGGAATTGCCGACAGCGGGATCGCCAGCGCCGATATGAACGTCGCCCGCCAATCGCGCAGAAAAATGAACACCACAATCACCGCCAGGATCGCACCCTCGATCAGCGCCAGCATCGAGCTGGTATATTGTTCATTGGCAAAGCGGGCGTTGTCGGTCAGCTTTTCAAACTTCACCTCCGGATTGCGCTTGGCAATATCGGCCAGCACCGCCTCGGCCCCCCGAAACACGGTGACATCGCTCTCGCCCTTGGACCGCTGGATCGTGACCGCCAGCACCTGCTGGCCATCGCGGGTGGCATAGCCGCGCTGTTCGCGATAGCCGTCAGTCACATTGGCGACCGCGTCCAGCCGCACCGTGCGCCCGCCGCTCAAGGAAATCTGGGTCTGGCCCAGTTCATAGGCGGTTTTGGCATTGCCCAGCACCCGCACCGATTGCTCACGCTCGGCAATTTCCGCCCGTCCGCCGCCCGCATCCAGATTCACCTGCCGCAAAATCTGGTTCACCTGTCCGGCGGTGATCCCCAGCG
>DAIUBZ010000022.1:0-15119 GCA_036846445.1 Sphingopyxis sp.
GCCGCCCGGGCCTCCACCGCCCCCGCAGGAGCAAGCGAATGACCGCCGATCTGATCCTGGCCCTGCCGGAAATCCTGCTGGCGGTGGGGGCCATTGCGGCATTGATGATTGCCACTTTCGCGGGCGACCGCGCCGTGGCCGCCTATCAAACCGTGGCGCTGGCCGCGCTGGCGGCGGCGGCGGCGGTGGTGGCCGGGCAATTTGGCGCTGCGCCGAGCACGGCCTTTTCGGACACGCTGACCATCGACAGCTATGGTGGTTTCGCCAAATTGCTGATCTATGCGGCCAGCGCTGCCGCGATCCTGATGGCGCCTGCCTATTTCGGGCGGGGGATACGCGGGGAATATCCGGTGCTGATCGTGCTGGCGGCGCTGGGCATGGGCATCATGGTGTCGTCGCGCGATTTGCTGACGCTGTATATGGGCCTCGAACTCAACAGCCTGGCCGCTTATGTGCTGGCCAGCTTCATGCGCAATGATGAACGGTCGAGCGAGGCGGGGCTGAAATATTTTGTGCTGGGCGCGCTGGCCAGCGGGATTTTGCTCTATGGCATCAGCCTGCTCTATGGTTTTTCCGGCACCACCCAATTTTCCGGCATCGCCGCCGCCTTTGCGGCGCCCGCCGCCGGGCCCAATTGGGGGCTGACCTTCGGGCTGGTGTTTGTGCTGGCCGGGCTGGCGTTCAAGATCAGCGCCGTGCCGTTTCATATGTGGACGCCCGATGTCTATGAGGGTGCGCCGACCCCCGTCACCGCCTTTTTTGCCACCGCGCCCAAGGTGGCGGCGGTGGCGCTGCTCGTCCGGGTCAGCATGGATGCGCTCGGCCCGGCGGCGGCGGCGTGGCAGCCGATTGTTATCTTTCTGGCGCTGGCATCAATTGTGCTGGGCGCGGTTGGTGCCATTGGCCAGCGCAATATCAAGCGGCTGCTGGCCTATGGCTCCATCAACAATGTCGGTTTCATGCTGATCGGGCTGGCGGCGCAAAATGTCGCGGGGGTCGCGGCGGTGCTGGCCTATTTGCTGGTCTATATTGTCACCACGCTGGGCGCATTTCTGGTGCTGTTGCAACTGCGCGATGCCAATGGCCGGGTGATCGAGGATATTGGCGCGCTGGCCGGGCTGGGCGAACGGCGGGCCGGGTTGGCGGCGGCGCTGGCGGTGTTTTTGTTCAGCATGGCGGGCCTGCCGCCGCTGTTCGGTTTTTGGCCCAAGTTTCTGGTGTTCGAAGCGGCGGTCACCGCCGGGCTGGTGCCGCTGGCGGTGGTCGGTATCGCTGCATCCGTGATTGGTGCCTATTATTATCTGGCGGTTATCAAGGTGATGTATTTCGACGAACCCGCCGCCGAGGTGGCGGGCGTCACGGGCGGGGCGCTGGCACGCGCCGCGATTGGCATCGCCGCTGTGTGGCTGGCGGTGGTGGGATATGTGTTCATCCAGCCGCTGGCGCTGGTAACGGGTGCGGCGGCGCAGGTGTTGTTCTGACCGATACCATCCGCATCATCGCCGAAACGCCGTCGACCAACGCCGAACTGCTCAGCCACTTGCCCGCTGGCCCAACCGGCGGCACGGCGGCGCTGGCGTGGCTGGTGGCCGACCGGCAAACCGCCGGACGCGGGCGGTTGGGCCGGGTCTGGGCCGATGGCGCGGGCAATTATATGGGGTCGGTCGCGGTGCCGCTGCTGCCCGGCGACCCGCCGCCCGCCACGCTGGCGCTGGTGGCGGGATTGGCCGCGCATCAGGCGATCGGCGCGGTGGCGGCGGTGCCGGTGCAATTGAAATGGCCCAATGATCTGATGATCGGTGCAGCAAAGCTGGGCGGCATTTTGCTGGAACGCAGCGGCGATTGGGTGGTCGTGGGCATCGGCATCAACATCCGCGCCGCGCCCGATGTGCCGGACCGGGCCACCCGGGCGCTGGTCGATGTGGACCCGGCGGCGAGCGCGGATGGCACCCGCGACCGGCTGGCGGCGGCGCTGGCGGCGGCATTTCGGGCGGCGCTGAATGACTGGCGCGCCCAGCCGCTCAGCGCGCTGCTGGCCCGGTGGCAGGCGGCGGCGCATCCGCCGGGCACGCCGCTGCGGGTCCGGCTGGCCGATGGCGCGGTTGAGGCGGGGGCCTTTGCCGGGCTGGCCGCCGATGGCGCGCTCTTGCTCACCGCTGCCGATGGCCGCATGGTGACGGTGCACGCGGGCGATGTTGCGGTGGTGGGCGAAATATTGGGAGCAGACGATGTTGCTGGCAATTGATGTGGGCAACACCAATGTGAAATTTGCCCTGTTCGACGGGTTGGCGCTGCGCGGTGCCTGGCGCATCGCCACCGATGACCGGCGCACAGCGGACGAATATGCGGTGTGGCTGATGCAGTTGCTGGCCATGGCCGGGCATGATCGCAGTAGCGTCAGCGCGGTGGCGATTTGCACGGTCGTGCCGCGCGCGCTGCACAATTTGGCCACGCTGGCCCGCAAATATTTCGGGGTGGAGCCGCTGGTGGCGGGGCGCGGGGCGCTGGCATGGGGGATTGACCTGCGGGTCGATGAGCCCCATGCGGTGGGGGCCGACCGGGCGGTGAATGCAATTGCCGCACAGGCGCTGGCGCCGGGCGTGGACAAAATTGTCATCAGCTTTGGCACCGCCACCACGTTTGACCATATTGCCGCCGACGGCGGCTATTGCGGCGGGCTGATCGCCCCCGGGGTGAATTTGTCGCTGGAGGCGTTGGTGGCGGCGGCGGCGAAATTGCCGCGCATCGCCATCGAACTGCCCGCCAGCAGCACAGTGATAGGACGCACGACCGACAGCCAGATGCTGATCGGGATTTATTGGGGTTATGTTGCAATGATCGAAGGTTTGTTGATGCGGTTTCGCGCCGAAATCGGGCGCGATGTGGTGGTGATCGCCACCGGCGGGCTGGCCAGCCTGTTTCAGGGGGCGGGCGATATGTTCGACCGGGTCGAGCCGGAATTGACGCTGACCGGCATTGCCCGGCTGGCGGCGCGCGCAGGAGCGGCGGCATGAGCCGGGGCAAGCGGGGTAGCGGCAAAAGCGGGGCCGCCGGCGAATTGCAATTTGTCGCGCTGGGCGGGTCGGGCGAAATTGGCATGAACGCCAATCTTTATGGCTATGGCGGCAAATGGATCATGGTCGATCTGGGCGTCAGCTTTGGCAGCGCGGATTATCCGGGCGCTGAGGTCATCATGCCCGATATCGCCTTTATCGAGGAGCATCTTGATGATCTGCTCGGCATTGTTCTCACGCACGGGCATGAGGATCATATCGGCGCCTTGCCCTATCTGGCCGGGGATTTGGGCGTGCCGCTTTATGCCAATGCCTTCACCGCCGATCTGATCGCGGCCAAGCTGGAGGAGGAGGGGATTGCCCGCCACGTCAAGCTGAACCGGGTGGACGGGGATGGCAGTTTTGCGATTGGTCCGTTCGATCTGCAATTGGTGCAGTTGGCGCACAGCATTCCGGCGATGAGCGCGGTGGTCATCACCACCCCGGCGGGCCGGGTGTTTCACAGCGGCGACTGGAAAATCGACAATGATCCCAAACTGGGCCGCCCCGCCGCCGGGGCGGCGGTCAAGGCGATTGGCGCGGGCGGGGTGGACGTGCTGGTGTGTGACAGCACCAATGTGTTCAACCCCGAACCCGCGGGCAGCGAGGGCAGCGTGCGCGCCGGGTTGCTGGGCGCGGTCAGCGCCGCCAAGGGCCGGGTGGTCGTCACCAGCTTTGCCAGCAATGTCGCACGGCTGGTGACGCTGGGCGATGTGGCGAAGGAAGCCGGGCGCAGCCTGTGTGTGGCGGGCCGGTCGCTTGACCGCTTTCTGGACCTGGCGGCCAAGCACCGGATGCTGAAGGGATTTCCGCCACTGGTCGATTTTGACGCGGCGATGCGCCTGCCGCCGCACAAGCTGATGGTCATTTGCACCGGCGGGCAGGGCGAAACCCGCGCGGCGCTGTCAAGGATCGCCACCGGATCGCACCAGCTGAAACTGGATGCGGGCGACACGGTGATATTCTCGTCGCGCCAGATTCCGGGCAATGAATTGGCGATTGGCCGGATCATGAACCAGTTGGCGGCGCAGGATATTCTGACCGTCACCGAAAAACAGGCGCATATCCACGTCAGTGGCCACCCCGGCCAGCCGGAATTGGCGGAGCTTTATGGCTGGCTGAAACCCGCCCTCGTGGTGCCGGTGCACGGCGAAATTCGCCATATGCGCGAACAGGCGCGCTTTGCCCGGCGCTGCGGCGTGCCCGATGCGCTGGTGCAGACCAATGGCGATGTCGTGCGGCTGTTGCCCGGCCCGGCCAAGAAAATCGGCGCGGTAACTCATGGCCGGTTGGTGCTGGACGGCAATGTCATCATCCCGGCGGAGGGCGAGACGATCAACGACCGCCGCAAATTGGCGCAGGACGGCTATATCGCGCTGGCGATCGGCCCGGGCGCACCCGCCGATGCGGCGATTGAGGTCAGCTTTCGCGGCGTACCGGTGATCGACGACCGCGGGGCTTTTGTCGGTGAACTCGCTGATGCGGCGCGCAAGGTGCTGGCCGGGCGTGACGGCCAAAGCGGCGGTGGCGGGCGGCGCGGCGGCAAGGCGCGCGGCGGCAATGGCAATGGCTCCGGCGGGGACATGAATGACAAGCTGCGGTTGGCGGTGCGCCAGGTGGCGACTCGCTGGACCGGGAAAAAGCCAGTGGTCGATATCATGTTGCTGGGCCGCTGAGGATCGGGGTGAGGATCGCGCAATGAAATGGACCTCGATCCTGGCGATTTACCTGTTGTTCTGGGTCTTTGCCGCCTTTGTCGTGCTGCCCTTTCATGGCCGCAGCCGCGCCCCGGACGGCGGCGACGGGGACGGCCATGATCGGGGTGCTCCGGCGGAGTTTCATCCCCGCCGCATCCTTGCTCAGATGACCATCGTGGCCACGATCAGCTTTGCTGCCTATTATGCGCTCTATGTGTCGGGCATCCTTGACGTGCCGGGCATATTGCGCCGCATGGGCCAGCCGGAATAGCCAGCCGGCTTACCGCAAATCGCTCAGCCAATGGGCGGTGATCGCGCCGCGATGCCCGGGCGGTGCCAGCGCGCCGCGCAGGGCGTCCAGCAGCGGCGGCAGTGCGGTGGCAAAGGCATGGGGCGGGTTGACGATGAACAGGCCCGCGCCGTTGTAAGCGCCGGGCTGGTCGCGGTCATACAGCCAATGCTCGACCGCCATGAACTTTGGGATCGCCAGCCCGCGCATCTGGCCCTTCCACCGGCTATGCTCGGCGCGGTCTTTCAGCGGATACCAGATCATGGTCACGCCATGCGCCCATTTGCGGTGCGCGGCGGCCAAAGTGGCGGTGATCCGGGCGCGCTCGTCCGGCTGTTCATAGGGCGGGTCAACCACCACCACCCCGCGCGCGGTGGCCGTCGGCAGCAGCGCCAGCCACAGCTCATAGGCGTCGCGCTGGTGGACGGCGGCGCCGGTGCCGCGCATCACGGCGCGCAGGGCCGCGGCGTCATCCCCATGTTTTTCATTCAGAATCAGGCCGTCCTGCGGGCGCACAAGCTGCGCCAAAATGCGCGGCGAGCCGGGGACGAACCGCAGCGGGGCCGCCATATCTTCCCCCACATTCACGGCGCGCACGGCGGCGCGGTAATCGCCGAGCATCGGGGCGGGGTCGGCAAAGGCCCGCAGCACGCCGCCCGCCGCCTCGCCGGTCCGCCCGGCCTGCTCCGATGTCAGATCATAGAGGCCGCAGCCCGCATGGGTGTCGATCAGGGTCAGCGCCCCGGGTTTGCGCTGCAACGCCCGCACCAGCGCGATCAGCAGCGCGTGCTTCACGACATCGGCGCTGTTGCCCGCATGAAAGACATGGCGATAATTCATGGCGAACCCACTAGCCAGCAATCTGCGTGAACTGGCCCGGCGCGATCCCGGCGACCGTCCAATCGCCGACTGACCAGCGCACCAGCCGCAAGGTGGGCAGCCCGACCGCCGCCGTCATCCGCCGCACTTGCCGGTTGCGCCCCTCGAAAATGGTGATTTTCAGCCAATTGTCGGGAATGGCCCGGCGCTGGCGGATCGGCGGATCGCGCGGCCACAGTTCTGGCGCGGCGATGCGCTCGGCCTCGGCTGGCCGGGTCATGCCATCGTTCAGCCGGACCCCGGCGCGCAGCCGCTCCAGATCGGCCGGCTGCGGGTCGCCCTCGACCTGCACCAAATAGGTTTTGGGCAGCTTGAAGCGCGGATCGCCAATGCGCGCCTGCAACCGCCCATCATCGCACAACAGCAACAGCCCCTCGCTGTCGCGGTCCAGCCGCCCAGCGGGATAGACACCCTTGACCGCGATAAAGTCGGACAGGGTTGCGCGCGGCGACGGCGAAGCTTTGTCGGTGAATTGCGACAAGACCCCGAAGGGTTTGTTAAACAAAAACAGTCTGGCCATGCTGGCCCCTTGTCACCCAATCGCCGCTCGGCGCCCTCCCGCAGTGAGGCTATCAGCTCGCGACATCACACCTACGCGCCGGGTTGGCGGGCGGCAACGCTCAGCCCGTGATGGTGCCGCTTACAGGACTCGAACCTGTGACCCCATCATTACGAATGATGTGCTCTACCAACTGAGCTAAAGCGGCGCTGGCTGGTCGGTAGCAAGCAGCGTGGGGGATGACAAGCGGGGATCGGCGCGCTGCGCCGGCGCGAACCATGACCGGGCAGATTGTGGTGCCAGCGTTTACGCGGCGTTTACCAATGTTGCGCCATAGCAGAAGCCGGATTTCAAGCTGGGGACTGACGAATGGACAGCATGCGCGGATGGCAATCCGATCACGACAGCGCCAGCGATGCTGCGGTCGAGCCGCCGCCCGCAGTCGGGACGGATGAACGGCGGATGCAGGTTCGCGCGTATAATTTCTGGGCGGCGCTGCTGGGGGATCATGCATTTCCGGCAATTGATGATCTGGACATCGCCAATATGGGCGATTTCGGGCCCAATTGCGTGTTGCTGGATTTTACGGCGGGCATTGAAAATCCGGCGATTTCCTATCTGGGCCAGCGGCTGGCGGATGATGCCGGGCTGGGCGATGACGCCCAATATATCAGCGACGTTCCCGCCCGGTCCGTGCTCAGCCGGCTGACCGGCCATTATCTGCAAATCATTGCCAACCGTGCGCCCATTGGGTTTGAGGCGGAATTCGACAATGCCGACGGGATGACCGTCATGTACCGGGGTATCTTGCTGCCATTTTCGTCTGACGACGACACGATCGACTTCATTCTGGGCGTCATCAACTGGAAACAAGTGGCTCCGCCGGCGCAACAGGCTGAACTGGTTGACGAGCTGGAGGGCGCAATGGCCGAGGCGCAGGTGCGCTCAGCCCGCCCCGGCCAGCATCCGCTGCTGGTCGCTCCGGCCCCGGCCTGGGCCGATGGCCCGGACAGTGGCCAATTGGAGGCCGAGGCGGAGGACGCGGCCATGCCGCGCGGGCTGAGCTCCGGTGCGGCTGACGGCGATATTGGCGCTGATCTTGACCCTCGGCCCGGCCCTGATCCTGACGGTGGCGCGCCCACTGCTGCTGCTGGCGGTCAGGCGCTGCTGCGGGATGTGCCTGCGCCGGTGGCGGCGGATCGGGCCGAGGAACTGGACGACGAGCCGCTGGACCTGACTCAGCTCGCCGATGAGGCTGAACTGGCCGACTGGCTGGCGCTGGCGCGCACCGGTGCCGACCGGGCGGCACAGGCGGATGGCCGCAGCCGGGACGCGCTGTATCAGGCACTGGGCATGGCGTGGGATTTTGCGCTGGCGGCGCGGGCGGTGCCGGACGCGCTGGCGGAATTGATTGCCGATGCCGGGCTGACGGTGCAGCCGCGTGCGCCGCTGACCCCGCTGGTCAAGTTGGTGTTTGGCGCGGCCTATGACAAAAGCCGTCTGGCGGAATATAGCTGCGCGCTGGCCCATGCCGATGCGCGCGGATTGGCAAGCGGGGCATTTGCCGATTATCTGCGCGGCTATGCCGGCGGGTTGAAGGCACTGGTTGCCGATCAGCGGCGGGCGCAGCGCGTGGATGCGGGCCGGGCTGCTCCGGCCAAAGGCGCCAAGGCCAACGCGAAGCTGGCCGCGGTGACCGAGCAATTGCGGCTGGCTCCGCCGGTCGGGGTGATCGCGGTGCCAGCAGAAACGGCCGAGGGCGAATTTACCGTCCTGATCGCGCGGCGACTGGACGCCGGGCATCTGGGCGTGGTCGGGCTGGCCGATATTGACGCCGCGCTCAAGGAACTGGTGCTAAGCCGGTCAATCGCCGCCAGCTAGGCTCAGAACTGGCTCGGTGATAATGCCGACCTGTCGTCCGGCGCGTTCAAAACTGGCCAATATCTCCTGCACCTGATCGGCGCTATGCTCCGCGCACAGCGAACAGCGCAGCAGCGTCATGCCCGCCGGGGTGGCGGGTGGGCGGGCCAGATTGACATAAAGGCCCTGATGCAGCAGCGCCTCCCACATCATCGCGCCGCGCTCAAGGTCAGGCATGATGACGGCGATGATCGCACTTTGCGCATATGGGGTGCCAAGCTGAAAACCCAGATCGCGCAGCCCCTGGTGCAGCGTCCGGCTGTTGTCCCACAGATGCGCCCGCTTGGCCCCGGCGTCCATCAGCTTGCGGATTGACACGGCGCTGGCGGCCATCACCCCGGGCGGCAGGGCAGCGGTAAAGACATAAGGGCGGCACACCAGCCGCAACACCTCGAACTTCGGGTGGTTGGACACGCAAAAGCCGCCGACGGTGCCGACCGATTTGCTGAAGGTGCCGATGATGAAATCGACATCGGCCAGCACCCCCTGCTCCTCGGCGACGCCGCGGCCGTTGGCGCCGATAAAGCCCATGCTGTGCGCTTCATCCACCAACACCATCGCGCCATGCGCCTTGGCAATGCGGACCATGTCGGTGAGCGGGGCGACGTCGCCCAGCATCGAATATACCCCCTCCAGCACCACCAGCTTGCCCGCATCGGCGGGCAGGCGCTTCAGGCGTTTTTCCAGCGCGCCCACATCATTGTGGCGGAACGCGACCACTTCGGCATCGCCCATTTTGCAGCCGTCATAGATGCTGGCATGGCTGTCGATATCGAGGATGATATAATCGCCCTTGCCCGCCAGCGTCGAGATGATGCCCAAATTGGCCTGATAGCCGGTGGAAAACACCATGGCATGGTCCATGCCATAAAATTCGCGCAGCGCATCCTCGACCGCGCGGTGGTCGCGAAACGTGCCGTTCAGCACCCGGCTGCCGGTGGTGCCCGCGCCAAAATCGGCGGTGGCGGCCTGTCCGGCGGCGATGACATCGGGGTCAAAGGTCATGCCCATATAATTATAGGTGCCCAGCAAAATCGTCTCGCGCCCGTTGCAAATGGCGCGGGTGGGCGACAGCACCTGGTCCATCACCAGGCTGAACGGATCGGTCAGCCCGGTGGACAACAGCGCCGCGCGCTGGGCGATCAGCGGATCAAATTTGCTCAGCAAGTCGGTCATGTCACGCCTTCAACTTGGTGACGGCGGCGACCAACTGGCCCACCGTTTCAATTTCCGCCTGCATGTTCATGCTGATGATGATGTCATAATGGTCCTCAACCTCGGCCACAAAATCCATCACCGTCAGGCTGTCCCACTCCAGATCATCGGCAAAGCGCACGTCGGCGGTCAACGCCACGCCCTTTTTGTTGAACGGCGCGATCAGGCCGTGGATCTCGGTGGTCAGTGGGTCGGTCATCGGCGTGTCCTTGCGCGTTGAGCGGCATTTTGGCCGCCCTTGCTGCACCCAATGGCGACGAACCGGACCAATGGCAAGCCATTGCGGCGGGATTGCGGCAGGCTGGCGGGCGGACTTACCAGCGGATCAGGCGCGGGACGATCATCCGCCCGGCCAGCGCCGCCACCACCAGCACCGCACCATAATAAACGCCAATATAGGCGGCATCGTTGAACGGGCACACCAGATTGAAGGCAAATCCGCCCAGCCCCCCCGCGCCAAGTCCGGCCAGCCAGCCCGCCCGCGCCAGGTCGGTGGGCGCACCGCGCCGCAGCCAGCCGGTGATGGCCGCCAGCACCAGCGCGCCGCTGGTCAGGCTGACGATCAGGCATTCCGCGCCCGACGCCCAATTTCTGGCCACCACGCCGCCGTGCCCCGTCAGCCACAGCGCCAGCCCCGCCAAAGGCCACAGCATGGCCAGCACCGCCGCCCCGGCCCCGGCCTGCCCCCGGCCCACCGTGGGCGCGGCCAGCGCCAGCGCGGCATGGGCAGCGGTGGCCCCGATGAACAGCAGCGCCGCGCTGCGCAGCATCATGGCCAGATGCGGGGCACCTGCCACCACATCCTGCCGCCAGCCCATGCCCATGCCCACCGCCACACTGGCGGCCGCCACCACCCCGGCAACCAGCGCTGCGCCTTGCCACCGGCGCAGCGGGCGCACCGGGGCCAGATCGCCCACCAATGCCGCGATGGTATCGCTGGTTGCGGTGTCATTGCTCACGCTCGCCATTGTCATGCCTGTTCCACTGCTGCCGCCAGCCGCTTGATCGCCCGGTGGACATTGACCTTTACCAATGCCTCGCTCTGGCCAGTTTTTGCTCCGGCCTCGGCGATGCTCAACCCCTCAATTTTCACACAGCGCAGCGCCGCTGCCTGCCCCGGCGGCAGAAGGCCCAGCATCCGGTCGATGCTGATCTGTGCACCGACCACATCCTCATGCCCGGCCAGTTCCGGGTCATGATCGCCCAATTCCACCTCGGCGGCACGGTAATGGCGGCGCAGCCGGTCAATCCAGCGATAACGCGCAATCGCCGCCAGCCACGGCATGAACGGCTGGGCGGGATCATAACTCGCCCGTTTGCGGTGCAGCGCCAGCAAAACCTCCTGCACCAGATCATCCACCGCATCCGGGGCGATTCGCCCGGAATAATAGCGCCGCAGCCAATGCTGCACCGCCACCAGCAACTGGTGATAGCTGGGGCGGTCGCCGCCCTGCGCCGCGATCATCAGCCGTTTCAGCACCGCCTCCGGCTCACCCACCGCGCTAAGTCCGTCTGGCGCGCGCCGCACCCAGCCGGTCGGCGGCAAACATCCCGCCGCCGCGCACCAGCAATATCATGGCCAGCGCTGCCCACAGGCTGTGGGTGGGCCACCAGGCATCGGGATAGACAAAAAACTGAATCACCAATGTCATCACCAGCAATCCCGCCGCCCCCACCCGGGTGAACATACCCAGCGCCACCAGGATCGCCAGCCCATGTTCCGCGTAAGTGGCCAGCGCGCCGGTCACCTCGGGCCAGGGCATGCCATATTCCTCGGCAAACAGGAATGTCGTCGTGTCGCTGACGGCCAGCCAGCTTCCCTCGACCACCTTGGTTCGGCCCGAGCGCCAGAATATGCCCGCCAGCGCCAGCCGCGCCAGCAGCAGCGCCGCCCCCTCCACCAGCGGCGCGCTTAGCACCGCCGCCGCCCGGTCATGCAACCGCCTCATCGCCCGCCACATCGTACGCATCCTCTCCACAACCCGCCACCCGCACCAATGCCCCGGCGGCGATCAGCGTCAGCAGATCATGCTCCACATCGGCCTCGGGATAGTGTTCGGCGAACCGGGCCAATTGGTTACCCAGTGCATCGGGATGGGCCAAATGACCGGCCAGTGCCGCCTGAGCGGCGGTCAGCAGCGTCAGCCGCACCTCTGCTCCGGGGCGCGTGAGCAGCAGCACCGCCGCCGGTTCGGCCCTGAGGTCCGCTGCCCCGGCCACCCCTTGCAATGCCGCCAGCATCGCGGCATCCACCGCCGCCAGCCGGGTGGCGGGATGCCAGGCGATGCGCTGCGCCAGCAATCCGGCGGCGCTCGCCCCGGCGAAATCGCCCAGCACCAGCGGCGGCGCGTCGGCGGCGTGATAGGCCGCGAGCCAGTCCCATTCCGCCGCCGCCAGCCGGGCATAGCGGCGGCGGCGCGCGGCGCGGGCCAGCCAGCCGGGGAAGCCCGCCCCGATGCCATTGCTGTCGCTCGCCCGGGCGGCGGCGGCCGCGACAAAGGCGCGGGCCAGCCGGTTGAACCGCGCTGGGCCCAGCGCCGCCAGCACGCGCGGAAATGTCGCCTCCAGCGCGGTCAACCGGGCGTGGCTGACCGTGTTGGCGTGGGCGCGCAGCGCCAGCAGCACCCGCGCGGGCGGCCCGGCGAACCAGCGAAAATCCACCGCGTCCGGCCCGCCGTTGATCGCGTCCAGCACCGCCTGCTGCGCCGCAGCCAGCGGATATGGCCGTTCAGGCGGCATCGATCACCGCCGCGATCCGCGCCGCTTCGGCCAGCAGATCGGCAAGGGGTGGCACCGCATTGTCCCATTCCACCAGCGCCGGGCGGCGGCCCGCCCGCCGGGTGAACGCCGCCAGCAGCGCCAGCGCATCCGCGCCCACCGGGCCACCATGATCGTCAATCAGCAACGGCCCGCCGGGATGATCCTCGCGCGCGTGCCCGGCCAGATGCAATTCGCCGACCGCGCCGAGGTCCAGCCGGTCCAGCCAGCCGTCGGGGCAGAGGCGCAAATTGCCCGCGCTCACAATAATATTGTTGAGATCAAGCAGCAGGCCGCAGCCGCTGCGCGCCACCAGCGCGTTCAAAAACTCCGGCTCGGCCAGCTCATCATCGGCAAAGGCGAGCATCCGCGAGGGGTTTTCGATCAGCAGACGGCGGCCCAGCGCCTGCTGGGCCCGGTCCACCTCGCCGGCAAAATGGGCAAGCGCAGCGGCCGTGTATGGGATGGGCAACAGATCGGCGACGCGGTCGTGGGCGTTGCCGCAAAAGCTGAGATGATCCGACACCGCCGCCACCGGATAGCGCGCGAGCAAGTCGCCCAGCGCGGCCAGATCAGCGCGGTTCAGCCCATCCGCCGATCCCAGCGACAGGCCGGTGCTGTGCAGGCTGAGCGGCAGATGCGCGGCGATGGCGGCAAGCCAGCGGTGCGGCGGGCCGCCCGCGCTGAAATAATTTTGCGGATGCACCTCGACAAATGCGGGCAGGTCGGACGCGGGCAGATCGGGGCGCCCCGCGTCCGCCGCCACCAGCCGCGCCAGCAATTCGGCATAATGCAGAGGCTTCAGCCCAATGCCCACCCGCGCGGGCAGTGCCGCCGCCAGCCGGGCGGCATCCGGGCTGGCGGCAGGCGGCGGCACCACGCGATCAGCCCTTCATCGGCACGGGCTTCATATTGCCCTTTTTCTCGGTCAGCGATCCGCCCATTTTCGCGCATTGGCCTTTGGCGACATATTTCCACGCATTGCCCTGATAATCGGTGGTCGAGGTTCCGGCGCAGCTGGTGCCGGGGCCAGCGGCGCAATCATTCTTGCCCTTCAGCGACACGCCATAGCATTTTTCCTTGGCGCTTTGCGCGCTTGCCACGGTCGGCGCGGCAATGGCGGCCAGGCTGGCGAGGGTGGTGGCGACGGCGGCCAGCTTGAGTGCGGTGTTCGACATGGTTTTCCTCCTGTGGGCGGCCCGCCGGGTGCGGCGCGGCTGCGGGGTGGCTGGGGTGAGGCACAGCGCCTCACCCCCCGGTTCGGCGGCTGGGCAATCGGGGTTACAGCCGCGCGAGAAATCGCCAGCAGCGGCGGTGCAGCGGGTGGCGGCGCGCCGGGCAATCGCCTATGGCCGCCGGCATGACCGCCGCCGCCATTCCCCACCCAGCCGCGCCCGCCAGCCCGTGGCGCGCGGAATTGCGGGCGACGCTGGCGCTGGCGTGGCCGCTGGTGCTGACCAATGTGACAATGGCGTCGATTGGCGCGACCGATGTGTTGATGGTCGGCTGGCTGGGGCCAACGGAATTGGCGGCGTCGTCGCTGGGCTTCAACCTGGCCATGTTGGCCGGGATTTTCGGCATGGGGCTGGTCACCGGCGCATCGCCGCTGATGGCCAGCGAAATCGGACGGCGCGCGCACAGCGTGCGCGACATTCGCCGGACGTTTCGCCAGTCGCTGTGGCTGGTCGCGCTGGTCAGCGTGCCGATTGTCGGGATTTTGTGGCACACCGGCGCCATCCTGGGACTGCTCGGCCAGGATCCGGGGCTCGCCGCGCTGGCGCAGGATTATGTGCGCGCCTATGTCTGGTCCATCCCGCTGTTTCTGGCGACATTGTGCCTGCGCAATTTTCTGGCGGCGGTTGAACGGCCCATTTGGTCGCTGGTGATCGGCGTTGGTGGGGTGCTGGCCAATATCCTGTTCAACTATGCGCTGATTTTCGGCAATTGGGGCGCGCCCCGGCTGGGGCTGGTCGGCGCGGGGGTGGCTAGCGTGCTGACCAACGGGCTGATGCTGGCGCTGATGCTGGTGGTGGTTAGCTGCGACCGGCGGTTTCGCCGCTATCGCCTGCTGGGCCGCTGGTGGCGGGCCGATTGGGCGCGCTTTGCCCAGATGGTGCGCCTCGGCCTGCCGATTGCGATCAGCCATGCGTTCGAGGCCGGGGTGTTCACTGCTGCGGTCATGCTGATGGGCTGGATTTCGACAGCAGCGGTGGCGGCGCATGCGGTGGCGCTGCAACTGGCCAGCCTGACCTTCATGGTGCCGATGGGGGTTGCACAGGCGGCCACGGTGCGCGTGGGCATTGGCCATGGCCGCCGCGACCCCGCCCATATTCGCCGGGCGGGCTGGACCAGCTTTGCGCTGGGCACCGGCTTTATGGCGGTGATGGCGCTGGTGATGGTGGCGATCCCCGAAACCCTGACCGGCCTGTTCATCGACCGCAGCGACCCCGCCAATGCCGAGGTGGCGGCGCTGGCGGTCAGTTTCCTGTTGGTGGCGGCGGTGTTTCAGGTGGTGGACGGGGCCCAAGTGGTGGCGGCGGGGATGCTGCGCGGCCTGCACGACACGCTGGTGCCGATGGTCTTTGCGCTGGTGGGCTATTGGCTGATCGGCATTGGCGTCGGCGCGTGGCTGGCCTTTGATCGCGGCTGGGGCGGGGTGGGGGTGTGGTCGGGCCTCGCCACCGGGCTGGGGGTGGTGGCGGTGCTGATGCTCAGCCGCTGGTTGCTGCGGGCGCGGCTGGGGCTGGTGCCTTCAACTGAAGCTGGCTGACTTGATTGGCCAGCTGATAGGCCCGGATCGCCAACTGGTT
>DAIUBZ010000023.1:0-4278 GCA_036846445.1 Sphingopyxis sp.
TCACATCACGTTCGCGAAACCGCGCCTCCAGCGAGGGAATGTCGCTGTTGTTGACCGAATAATCCGCCTGCCAGTTGAACTTCCAGCCGCCGCTCAAATGCTCGCTGCCCATCGACAGGGTCAGCAACTCGTCGCGCTGGTCGGTGAAGCGGAAGCGTTTTTCCTCATCAATCCGCACAAACCGCCCGCCGGTGGCACTGATATTGGTGATCCGCGCGGTTGACCCCGTGCTGGGGCCAAATGTGGTCGCATCGTCCAGTTCAAATTGTTCGCGCGCGCGAATGTCCTGATCGCGGAAGGCGGCATAGGTGCCGCGCAGGAACAGGCGGTTGTCGCTGTCGGGCCGAAACTCAAGGTTCAGCGTGCCGCTGATCCGCGTGCGTTCGGCCGGATCATTGCGCTGGTCCAGCACCCGGGGCGAGAGAAAGCGGTTGCCCGCGCTGTCGGTGATGTAACGCAGGCCATTGTCGACGCGGAAATCGTCAACCACGGACTTGCGGTTGCTCCAGCTCACCCCGCCCGCGATGCCAAACTGGTCATTCCCGCCCAGAATCCGGGTGAAATCGCCGGAAAATTTGGGGTTATAATCCTTGCTCTTGTCCTGATAGCCCACCTCAGCGCGCAGGTTGAGCGAGTTTTTGTTGCGGTCAAATGCCGACAGGGTGCGCAAATTGACCGACCCGGCGACCGAATCTGCCTCCAGGTCGGGGGTCAGGGTTTTGGTGACCTCGATGCCGTTGAGCAGATCGGACGAAATGACGTCCAGATTGACCGACCGGCTGGCGATATCGCGGGTGCCCACCCGCGCGCCATCGACCGTCACCGACACAAAGCTACCCGACAGGCCGCGCACCGCCACCTGCTGCCCCTCGCCCTCGTTGCGGCGGATCGACAGACCGGGCAGGCGTTGCAGCGATTCGGCAACATTCTGGTCGGCAAAATTGCCGATAGCATCCGCCGAGACGATGGTTTTGAACTGGTCCGACGCCAGTTCCTGCGCCCGCGCCGACGCCAGACTGCCCCGGTTGCCGGTCACGATGATGGTGTCACGGTCATCGCCCGACCCCAGCGCCACCGTGACCGCCGCGCCAGCGGCATCGCTGACCGCCACCGATGAGCGCTGAATGCCAGAGTTCAAATAGCTGAATTCCAGCACATATTCGCCGGGCGCGACACCATCGAACCGGAAGCGACCATCGGTGCCGGTGGTTGCGACCCGGCCCAGTTCGGCGATCCGCACCACCACGCCGCGCAGCGGGATATTGCCATCCACATCGGTCACCACCCCCTCGATCACCCGGGCGGACGCCGCCTCGGCAGCGGCGGTTTGCCCGGCCTGCGCGGCGGCAAGCGCCGGAGCCAGCGCCGCGGCAATGGCGGCGGCGGACACACAGGTTTTTACGGCGTTCAAACGCATGGCTTTCATGACAATCCCCTCGGTTATGACTTTAACCTATTGCTCAACCACTCCGCCGCCGCCCAGGTCTTGCGGCAATTGGCCTGTTCCACGATGTGGAACACGGCGGCGATCCGGCAAATTGGCTCAGGCGCGCGCCACCTTCACGCTGGCAGACAGGGCGATCAGCGCGGTCTCGTCAATTTCAATCCCCAGCCCCGGCCCGTCCGGGATTTGCAACATGCCCTGATTGAACTGAAACGGCGTTTTCAGCATCGTCAGCATCTGCCGGTGGTCATCCACGTCCAGATATTCCATGAACGGGCCAATGATCGGATAGGCAGCGGCCAGTTGCAGCGACGCTGCCGTCGATACCACCGGCAGCGTGTTGTGCATGATGATCGGTTTCTGGTTCACCTGGCTCAATATGCCCATCTTGTGCATGCCGGTGATGCCCATCGCCTTGATGACATCGGGGTTCAGAAAATCGACATCGGCATAGCGGATCAATTCCTCAATCTGGAACGGGGTATATTCCTTCTCCCCCGCAATGATGGCCAGCCGCATGGCATCGACGACCTGTTTGGTCTCGCTGTGATTTTGGTCCGAACAGGGTTCCTCGAAATAGTTCATGCCATATTTGTCTTGCAGGATCGTGCCGATCTGGATGGCCCGTTTGGCGCTGTAGCCATTGTTGATATCGACAAAAAACTCCGGCTCCACCCCGATTTTGCGGCGGATGCGGTCAACATATTCGATCGTGCGGTCTTCCCGGGGGTTGAGGTGGGATTCGCGGATTTGCATCCGGCATTTCACCGTGCGAAAACCCTTGCGCAAATAGGTTGCCGCCTTCTCCGCCGCCTGATCCGGGGTCAGCCGCCGCCAGCGACTGGTGCCATAGCTGCCATATCCCTCAATCTCGCTGCGGTATTTGCCGCCCAGCAAGCGGTAAATCGGCACATCCAAAATCCGCCCCTTCAAATCCCACATCGCAATATCGATGCCGGAAATCGCATTGGCCAGCGCGCCGCCGGGGCCGAAATCATGGTCGGTATAGAATAGCTCTTCCGTCACCGGGCCGGAGTTGAACGGGTCCTTGCCCAGCACGGTTTTGGCGAACATGTCATGGACCAGCGTCTGCATCAGCGCGGGGCGGCTGGCGTCGGTTTCGCCCCAGCCGACCTTGCCCGAATCGGTGGTCAATTTGACGAAAAATCCGGTGTCGCGCAGGGCAAAGCTCTTCACCTCGACGATTTTAAGGTCCGACGCCGATGGCGCGGCGACCGCGCTTTCGATCAAGCCGCCGCCCATGCCAGCGGCGGCGGCAACCCCCCCGGCCAATCCGGTCAGCACGGCCCGGCGTGAGACCGGGTGGGGAGGGCGGTTCGTTGGGGCGGTTGTGGTCATGGCGTGCTCCGATACAGGGGTTGATGGGGGTAGGCGGCGGCGGCATCCGCCAACAGCGCGCGCATCGCCGCCAGCTCTGGCGCATTGTGGGCAAAGGCATCGCCGGTGGCCGGGTTCAGCGCCCGGCGAACCTGCTGCGAACTGGCGGAATGGACGGTGCGGGAGTTGCGGTGGAAAGCGTCCATTTCCGCCGACCAGCCCAGGCCAAGCTGAGCCAGAATCGGGTCCAGCACCGGGCGCGGGCCGCGGACCAATTCCTCCAGCCACACCTTGTGCACATGTCCGGGCAGCGCGGCGGCCCAATGGTCCATCAAGCGGCGGTAAAGGCGATGATAGGCGGCGTAAGCGGCGAAATCATAACTATAGTCCTGCCCTTGGGCGAAGACCTGTTTGAATGCGCCATAGGCGGCGTCGAACGGGTGACGCTGGACATCGACAATCGGCGCCCCGGGGAAACAGCGGGCGATCTGGCCAATCAGCCAGAAATTGTTCAATTGCTTGTCGATGAACACCGGGGCTGGCCCGCGCTGGTCCGCCCAGGCGGCGGCAAAGGCGCGGCGAATGGCACCGGCGCTGCTATCGTCCAGCGCCGCCGCCTGTTGCCCGATGCTGACCCCGGCCGCCGCCGCCGCCGCGACCAAAATGTCGGCCAGGTGAGAAAATTCGCCGCCGCCGCCAATTGCGGGATGGCTGCCCAAAATCTGTTCGACCAGCGTTGACCCGGTGCGCGGCAGGCCGACGATGAAAATCGGCACCGGCTCGCCGGCGGCCGCCGCGCACTCAGACACCGCCACTGGCGCGGCGATGATCTGGGCGCACAAGGCGTTGTCATCCCCGCCGGGATAAGGCCGATGCGCCGCCATGATCGCATTGCCCGCCGCATAAGCGGCAAAAGCCGCCGCCGCATCGCCCGCGTCATCCCGCGCCTTGGCCAGCGTGAACAGCAACAAGGCGCGGTTAACCCCCGTCGCATCAGCCCCGGCCAGGCTCGCGGTCAGCATGGCCACATCATCACCGGCCAGCGCGATGGTTTTCATATTGGCCAGCGCCCACCACGCCGGGCCAGACGCGGGCTGGTCGGCAATGGCGCGGCGATAATGGCCCGCCGCCTCCGCCGCCCGGCCCAGTGCGCGCAGCGCATGGCCGCGCCCGACCAGCGCGGCATGATTGCGCGCGTCAGCCGCCAGCACCTCGCCAAACAAGCTGGCCGAGCCCGCCGCGTCGCCGCGCGCAGCAGCTTGCCGCGCGGCGCGGAGCAGGGGATTGAGATCAGCCAATATCGCTGTGCCCGGTCATTTGGCCGCCCGCTCTGCCTGAATTTGCTTCAGCACCGCCACCTCAACCGCCCCGGCTTCCCCATTGGCATCGCCCAGCCGCGTCCACAGCGCAGTCAGTTGGATCGCGCCCAGTGGCGGCTGGACCTGTGGCACCGGCTGGGCCGACAGGGGTGCGGACAGGAGCGCGAACGGGGGCAC
>DAIUBZ010000023.1:4378-14462 GCA_036846445.1 Sphingopyxis sp.
AGCATGATCAGCGCGACCAGCAGAGCGACAGTCCGGCGGCCAGCAGCAAGTCGGGGCATATTGACCATCTCCTGCGCTCGGGGCAGCTTCCCGCAGCGTCCATTCAGACTGCCCGCGCGCGATCGGCCGGGGGTAACGGCGACGTCACAGTTTCACCATATGGGACGCCGCCGCCGACGGTTGCGCCGCCAGTCGCAAAGGGCAAGCCAATATCATGGACAATTCCGCGCCGCGCACCTATTATGACAAATTGATCGACCGCCACTGTGTCCACCGTTTTGCCGGGGGCGACCAGTTGTTGCTGTATATCGACCGCACCGTCATCAATGAATATACCAGTCCCCAGGCGTTTAGCGGCCTGCGCGATGCCCGGCGGCGGGTGTGGCGGCCGGACAATGCGCTGGCGGTGGTCGATCATGTCAATTCCACCGAACCAGCGCGCACGGCGGCAACCGACGATGCCGACCCGGATGCCGCCCGGCAAATTGCCTATTTGCGCGAAAATTGCACCGATTTCGGGATTGAATTGCTGGACGTGCTGGACCCCCGGCAAGGGATTGAGCATGTTGTCGCGCCAGAGGAGGGCTTTGTCCTGCCCGGCATGATTGTCGCGGCGGGCGACAGCCACACCACCACCTATGCCGCGCTGGGGGCAATGGGCTTTGGCATTGGCACGTCGGATATTGAACATCTGCTTGCCTCCTCGACCTTGCGTTATCAGCGCCAGCGCACGATGCGGATCACCCTGAACGGACGGTTGAGGGCCGGGGCAACACCCAAGGATTTGATCATGCTGCTGGTCCAGCAAATCGGTGCCGCCGGGGCCAATGGCCATGCGGTCGAGTTTGCCGGGCCAGCCATCGCTGGCATCAGCATCGAGGGGCGGATGACCATCGCCAATATGGCGGTCGAACTGGGCGCTCGGGCGGTGGTGATGGCCCCGGACGCGGCGGTCCTGGCCTATTTGCAGGGGCGGCGCTACGCCCCCGTTGGCGCGGCATGGGACGCGCTGGCGGCGGGGCTGGGCGCGCTGGCCAGTGATCCGGACGCCCGATTTGACCGCGAATTTTCATGTGACGCCGGGGATGTCGCCCCGATGGTCAGTTGGGGCATCAGCCCCGATCAGGCGGTGCCGGTCACCGGGGCGGTGCCCGATCCCGCCGCGATTGCCGACGCCGCCACCCGGGCGCAATATCGCGGCGCCCTGGCCTATATGGGGTTGGCGGCGGGCACGCCCGTCACTGCCATCGGCATCGACCGCGCGTTCATCGGATCGTGCACCAACGCCCGGATCGAGGATTTGCGCGCCGCCGCCGCAATTGTCCGGGGCCGCCGGGTGGCGGCGCATGTCCGCGCGATGGTGGTGCCGGGGTCAGGCGCGGTGCGCCGGCAGGCCGAGGCCGAGGGGCTGGACCGGATTTTCACCGCCGCCGGGTTTGAATGGCGGCGACCGGGCTGTTCCATGTGTCTGGGCATGAACCCCGACATATTGGCGCCGCACGAACGCTGTGCATCCAGCACCAACCGCAATTTCGCCGGACGGCAAGGCCCGCGCGGGCGCACCCATTTGATGAGCCCGGCGATGGTCGCCGCCGCCGCCATCGCGGGCCATATTGCCGATGCCCGGCAGATGGAGGCGCACGGATGACAAGCTGCTGGCCGCTAACCTCGATCGCCGCGCCGATGCTGGCCCCGGATATCGACACCGATGTCATCATGCCCAAGCAATTTTTGAAGCGCATCGACCGCAGCGGGCTGGCGGACGGCCTGTTTCACGGGCTGCGCTTTGATGCCAATGGCGGGGCCGACCCCGATTTTGTGCTGAACCGGCCCGAATGGCAGGGCGCGCGCATCCTGCTGACCGGCCCCAATTTCGGCTGTGGGTCCAGCCGGGAACATGCGGTGTGGGGGCTGCAACAGTGGCGGTTTCAGGCGCTGGTTGGCGCTGGGTTCAGCGGGATTTTCCGCGACAATGCCCTGAACAACGGGCTGGCCGCGCTGGTGGTGGCGCGTGCGGACTGGGACCGGCTGACCGCATTGCACCGCGCCCACCCCGCCGCCGCCATGACCATCGATCTGGCGGAATTATCGGTCGGGTTTGCGGGCGAGCGCTTTGCCGCCGAGCTGCCCGCTTATGCCCGGGGCCAATTGCTGAACGGCCTGGACCGGGTGGGCGACACGCTGGCGCTGGCTGAATATATCACCCGGTTCGAGGCCGCGCATTGGGCCAGCCACCCATGGCTCAAGCCGCCAGTCCGCCAAATTCCCGGGTGATCGCGGCTGCCTTGACCTGCAACTGCTGCGCCAATTGGCCATAGCGTTCGGGCGTCACCCGCATTGCCCCACCCGATACCGACAGCGCCGCGCATGGCGCGCCGCATTCATCAAACACCGGCACCGCGATGCAGCGGATACCGGGGCAATTTTCCTGATCGTCAATGGCATAGCCCAGCCGCGCCGCCTGATCGAGTTCGGCCAGCAGCCCGGCCGCGTCCTTTATCGACCGCCCGGTGCTGGCGGCGAAATCCAGCGCCTGCATCCCCGCGCGGCGCTCTACACCCGACATATGCGCCAACATCACCTTGCCCGCCGCGGTATTCTGGGCGGCCAGCCGCACGCCGGGCCGGGCAAAGGTGGGCATGGCATGTTTGGCGGCGGCCTGTTCAACATAGGTCAGCGCGCCCGCATCCAGCCGCGACAGATTCACCGTCTCGCCGATTTCGCTGGCCAGAAACCGCATGATCGGGCGGCTGATCGCGCCCAGATCGCGGGTGCGGACAAAGGATGCGCCCACCGTCATCGCCTGCCGCCCGACATGCCATTCGCGGGTTTCCGCCTCGAACCGGACATAGTTGAGCGATTGCATGGTGGTCAGGAGCCGGTGGCAAGTGGACCGGGGCAGGCGGATGCCGACCGCAATATCACGCAGGCTGAGCGGGCGTTCGGCGCGGGCTAGCAGGTCCAGGATGGCAAAGGCACGCACCAGCGCCTGAACTTGGCCCATTTTTGCATCGATTTCAGCGGGGGGTGTGTTCATGTCCAGCAACTCCCATGGCGTTTTTCGATTTTCTGGCGCAATCATGCGTCACTTTCTCGCCCCTTGCAACCAGCCCGCCACCGGATGGGCGGCCGCACCGGCGGGCGGGTCAATTCCCCAGCAGCGCCAGCCGCCGGCCCAGCCGCTGGCGGTCAGCCGCGGCGATTGTGCTGGCCAGCGCTGCCAAATCCGCGCCATCGCGGTCATAATCGCGCCGATTGGCCGCCGCACTGGCGGCGATCAGTGCGGGCGGAATCGCGGCCCGCCCGCGCCAGGCCGCCACCAGTCCCAGTGCGAAGGCGGCGATGGATTCATTGTCCTGGCCATAAAACAGCGCGGCCTTCATCGTGGCGATAAAGTCACCCCGGCCATGGACAAAGGCGGCAAAGCCAGCGGTCAGATTCTCGACCGCCGCGATCCGCGACGGTCCGCCGACATTGGTGCCGGCAATTGCGTTGGTCGGGGCCGCCGGATCGGCCAGCCGGGCGGGCGACAGACCGAAATAGGGGCGATAGGCCGCGCGCGCCTTGGCCTCGAACGTGGCATAATCGTCCGCAGGATCAACCACCGCCAGCACCGCATCCAGCGCCGCCGCCGTGCCATCCTTGGCCAATGCCCGCCCTGCGCCGATAATGCTGGCGATGGTGCCCGTGCCGGCAAATGCCTCGGCCATCGCCGCGGCCGCCACCGCTGCGGCCTCCAGACCAAAGCTGTGCTGATGGGCGACGCCATAGGCAATCACCTCATCATAAGCGCCGACGGGGTCTCCGGCATTGATCGCAGCGGTGGGCAATATGGCCCCCATCAGCCCCTGTTGCGGCCAATTGCCCTGCCCCGCCGTGCGCGGGTCGGCATTGTTGATGACCAGCGCGTGATAGGCATAGCGTTCCGGCCACCAGATTGGCCGTTCAAGCAACGCCATTTCCGCCTGCTTTTCCGGAATCCACACCCGCCGGTTCTGATACAGCGGCACAACATGGCGGGCATAGGCGTGCGCGTCCATATGCCCGCCATGGGCGATATAGCCCGCGATCAGCGCCTCGATAATCAACAGATCATCGGTGATCCGGCCATTGCCCTTGCCGATATTGGTGATCGCCACTTGCGGGTCGGTGGGCGGCAGGAAGGTGGTGAAATCATGGTTGCCGAACATCTGGCGCACCCGCGCACCATCCCACCCCTCGACCGGCGCGCCCATGCCATCGCCAATCGCCATCGCCCACAAGGCGGCCGCAATCCGCTGGGCCAGGCCGCCGCCGGGGCCAGCGCCAGCCGAAGCACGGGCGCGGGCAGGCGCGGCGGGTGCAATCGCCGCCACCCCGGCGGCCCCCGCGGCCCCGGCCAAAAAGCGGCGGCGGGCAGGGCTGGCGGCACCCGGCCCCGGCGCGGATATCGCCCCCTGCCCGTCCCCGCTCACGCCACCATGCCGGGCGGGCTGAGCAAAATCGCCCGAAAATCATTCACATTGGTGCGGGTCGGCCCGGTCAACACCAGATCGCCCAGCGCATCAAAAAAATCATAGCTGCGGTTCGCCTGAAGCATCGCCCGGGCATCGAGGCCCAGCGCGGCGGCGCGGCTGAGGGTCGTGGGGGTGATGACCGCTCCGGCATGATCCTCGGTCCCGTCAATCCCGTCGGTATCACAGGCCATGGCGGTCACCGCCGGATTGCCGCCGAGCGCAATCGCCAGCGCCAACAAATATTCCGTGTTGCGCCCGCCGCGCCCCGCCGGATTGCGGACCACGACCGAGGTTTCGCCGCCCGAAATCAGCGCACACGGCTGGCCCTTGCCCAGATAATGCAGCGACAAAGCGGCGTGGACTGTCGCCAGATCGATCGACGCCCCCTCCAGATCATCGCCGAGGTAACAGGGGCGATAGCCCGCCGCATGGGCAATTTGCCCCCCGGCATCCAGCGCCATCGCCGATTTGGCGCAAATCTGGACCGGGATCATCTGCTGAAATGCCGGCGCACGGGCGTCGGGGGTTTCATTCGCGGGATCGGCCAGCGCGGCATGAACCGATGCCGGCAGATCGAGCCGATATTGCGCCACAATCGCCCGCGCCTGGTCCAGCGTGGACCGGTCGGGCAAGGTGGGACCAGAGGCGATCAGGCGCGGATCGTCGCCCGGAATGTCAGAAATCGCAATCGTCACCACCCGCGCTGGATGTGCCGCCAGCGCCAGCCGCCCGCCCTTGACCGCCGAGAGATGTTTGCGCACGCAATTGATTTCGGCAATCGACGCGCCGGACCGCAGCAATTGGCTGGTCACGAGCGATTTATCGTCCACCCCCAGCCCCGGCACGGGCAGGTTCAGCAGCGCCGAGCCACCGCCGGAAATCAGCGCAACCAACTGGTCATCCGCGCCCAGCCCCGCCGCGTCACGCAGCACCCGGGCGGCGGCATCGCGTCCGATCGTATCGGGGATTGGGTGCCCGGCCTCATAATAGGCAAAGCCAGCGGGCGGCTGCCACCCCGGCACGCCGTGGCCATAGCGGGTCAGGATCACCCCCTCCAGCGCGCCGTCCATATGGTCACACGCCACCTTTGCCATGGCCGCCGCCGCCTTGCCAATTGCCAATATATAGTTGCGGCCCGCGACCGGCGGCGGCAGGCGGCCCGGCAGCGCCAGTTCCGGCGACACCGCCGCCACCGCATTGGCAAACATATCGGCCAGCAACCGGCGCTGCGCCAAGGAATCGGCGGTGGCACGAACGGGAACCAGCGTTGGATTGGGGTTGCGATGGGTCATGGCTGCTGATTAGCCCGCCGTTCTGGGCCAGCAAGCATTATGTCGCCGCCGATTGGGTATTTTCCACAATATGGACCCCCGCCGACCAGCGCCCGGTCCGCCCGGCCATCGCCGGGGGCAACGGGCCGCCAGTGGCCCAGTCCAGCAATTCGGCGGTGTTGACCACCGGCATGGCCAGCGCCCCGGCGAGCTGGGTATTGCAGCCGACATTGCCGCTGACCATGATATCGGCGGCGGTGGCGGCGATGGCCGCGCTTTTGCGGGCGCGCAACTGGCCGGCCAGCTCGGGTTGCAATATGTTATACGTGCCCGCCGAGCCGCAGCACAGATGCTCCTCGGCAAAGGGCCGCAACACAAAGCCCATCTTGGCGATCAGTGCGCGCGGTTCATCCCGCACCCGTTGGCCGTGGTTCAGGGAACAGGCCGGATGATAGGCGACCGCCAGCGGCGGCAGGCCAGGCCGCGGCGCCAGCGGCAGCGCGGCGCAATATTCCGACACATCGCGCACCAGTGCCGCCACCCGCGCCGCCTTGGCCGCGTAGACGGGATCATCGGCGAACATATGGCCATAATCCTTCATCACCGTGCCGCAGCCCGACGCGTTGATGATGACCGCGTCCAGCCCTGCGCCGCTGATTTCGGCATCCAGCCGGTCCAGCAACTGCCGGGCGGATGCCAGCGCCGCCGGCTCGCGGCCCAGATGATGGGCCAATGCGCCGCAGCAGGTGGCGGGCGCGGGGGCAACCACCGTGACCCCGGCGCGGTTGAGCAGCCGCACTGTGGCGTGGTGAACATGGCGCGCCACGACATCCTGGACACAGCCGGTCAGCAGCGCGACTCGCCCCGCCGCCGGGGCCGGGCCGGACGCAGCGGCGGGATTGACCGCCGCCACCGCGCGCCGGTCCGCCGCCGCCACCCCCGGCACATGGGCCGCCGCCGCCAGTCCCGCCAGCACCGCCAGCCGCCGGGGCAACAGTCCGGCAATCGGCCGGACCAGCGGGGCCAGTGCCAGCCCCAGCCGCAACAGGCCGGGCCGGGGCAGCACCAGCGCGAGCAGCCAGCGCAACCCGCGCTCGCCGATGGGCCGCCGGTGATGGGTCTGAATATAGGCCCGCGCCCCGTCGATCAGATGCATATAATCCACCCCCGACGGGCAGGTGGTGGTACAGGCCAGACAGGACAGGCAGCGGTCAATATGTTTCACCGCCACCGGGTCGGGCGCGCCCCCCTTGGCCAGCATCGCCTTGATGAGCTGGATGCGCCCGCGCGGACTGTCCCGCTCATCGCCCAGCAGGACATAGGTGGGGCAAGTGGCGGTGCAAAAGCCGCAGTGCACGCACGAGCGGACAATCGCCGCCAATTGGGGGTCGGTTCCGCTCATCCGCCGGTCTGCGCATAGATGCGGCCGGGGTTCAAAATTCCGGCGGGGTCGAATTCGCGCTTGAGCCGCTGGCTGAGCGCCACGATTCCCGGGTCGGCGTAGCCCGTCGTGGGCAAATCACCATCGCCATCGCCCCGGCCCCGGATCAGCATCGCGGCAATGTCGCCGCGCGGCACCGCCCAGCCGGGGCGCGGGCGGTCGAGCCAGAGCAGACCGCCAGCATGGTCCGCGACAAAGGCGTGCGGTGCAGCATCGACCAAAATGCGCGCTGCATCGCCCGGCGGCACCGACAGCCGCCATAGCGGGCCAGCGTTTGTTTCCGGTCCATCATCCCCGCCGGCGGCGCAGCCGAGGCCAATATCGCGCCACAGGGCGTCGCTGTCCCCGCCGCTGACCAGCCGCGCATCCGCCAATTGGGCCACCAGATCGTCGGCGCAGGCCTGGGCCGCGGCCCGGCTGCCCTCAAAGCGGATCGCCAGCGCCGGGCCCGCTACCCCGCCAATCCCATGGCCCACCAGCGCCAGCCCGGTCGGCTCCCGCGGGTCAGCGGCCAGCGCCCGCAATTGCGCCAGCCCCGCCGCGATATCGCCCGCCGACGCCGCCACCGTCACCCGGTGCGGCGGCAGCGGCATCACCTTGACCGTTGCCTCGGCAATCACCGCCAGCGTCCCCCACGCGCCGGTCAGCAATTTGTGGAGGTCATAGCCCGTGACATTTTTCACCACCTTGCCCCCGGCCTTGAAACATTCCCCCCGCCCGCCGACCGCCCGGACCGCCAGCACATGGTCACGCGCCGCCCCGGCGCGAAACCGGCGCGGGCCGGACAGGTTCGCGCCCAGCACCCCGCCGATGGTGGCCCCGGCCCGGCCATGGATCAGCCCCAGCGGCACTGGCTCGAATGCCAGCATCTGGCCGCGCGCGGCGAGCGCCGCCTCCACCTCGGCCAGCGGCGTGCCGGGGCCAAGGGTGATCATCAGCTCATCGGGTTGATAGTCGACAATCCCCGCCAGCAAGCGGGTGGACAGCGCCGCATCGGCGGCGGCGGTGCGGCCCACCGCGTCCAGCGTCCCCTGCCCGGCCACCGCCAGCCGGGTGCGCGCGGCAAATGCGCCCGCGATCATCGCGGCAAGCTCATCCTCGCTGGTTGGCAGCCACTGCTCCACCGCGTCAGAACCGGGGCAAGTCGGGAAAGGCCAATTTGCCGCCATGGACATGCATCGCCCCCAATTCGGCGCAGCGGTGCAGGGTGGGGAACAGCTTGCCGGGGTTCAGCAGCCCGGCGGGGTCAAAGGCGCATTTCACCCGTTGTTGCTGGGCCAGATCGGTTGCGGTGAACATTTCGCCCATCAAATCCCGCTTTTCCACCCCCACCCCATGTTCGCCGGTCAGCACCCCGCCAACCGCGACGCACAGCCGCAAAATATCCGCGCCAAACGCCTCGGCCCGGTCCAGCTCGCCCGGCTGGTCGGCGTCATACAGAATCAGCGGGTGCAAATTGCCGTCGCCGGCATGAAAGACATTGGCCACCCGCAATCCATATTTTTCCGCCATATCGCGCATTGCCGCCAGCACTTCGGGCAATTTGCCGCGCGGGATGGTGCCGTCCATGCAATAATAATCGGGCGAAATCCGGCCCACCGCCGGAAATGCCGCCTTGCGCCCGGCCCACAGGCGCAGCCGCTCGGCCTCGTCCCGCGCCTCGACCACCGATGTCGCGTTCCACTGCGCCGCAATCGCTCGCACCGCTGTGAGGGCGGTGACACATTCGCTGTCCGGCCCATCCACCTCGACGATCAACAGCGCCTCGGCATCGGTGGGATAGCCCGCGCCGCAAAATGCCTCCGCCGCGCCAATCGCCAGCCGGTCCATCATCTCCATGCCCGCCGGAATAATCCCCGCCGCAATCACCGCGCCGACACAGCGCCCGGCGTCCACCACATCGGCAAAGCCGATCATCATCGCCCGCCGCACCTCCGGCGCGCGCAGGATCCGCACCGTCACCTCGGTGACGACCCCCAGCAGCCCCTCTGATCCGGTCAGCACCCCCATCAGGTCATAACCACCGGGGTCGCCGCGCTTGCCGCCCAGCCGCAGCACCGTGCCGTCCATCAGCACCACCTCAAGCCCGAGCAGGTTATTGGCGGTGACGCCATATTTCAGACAGTGCACCCCGCCGCTGTTTTCCGCGACATTGCCGCCGATGGTGCAGGCAATCTGGCTGGACGGATCGGGGGCATAATAAAATTGCTCGCTCGCCACCGCCGCACTGATCGCCGCATTGGTCACGCCGGGCTGGGCGGTAACGCAGCGGTTATCGAGATCAATGTCGAGGATGCGATTGAGCCGCGCCAGCCCCATGAGCAGGCCATCGGCCAGGGGCAATGCCCCGCCCGACAGACCGGTGCCCGCGCCGCGCGGCACCACCTTCACCCCCAGCCCGTGGCACAGCCGCAAAACGGCTGCGACCTCGGCAGTGGTGCGGGGCAGGACGACCAGCGGCGGCACCACCGCCAGCGCGGTCAGCCCGTCGCTTTCATACACCGCCCGCGATGCGGCATCCAAGATGATCGCATCATCCGGCAATATGGCCCGCAGTCCGGCCAGCAGCGCGGGGACCGCATCGCGAAAGGCGGTGTCCGCCGGGGCATGGTGGGCGCAGGTGGCGCTCACTGGCGCGGCGCCGTAGATGATGTCCTGACCACTGCTCACTTCCCTTTGCCGTATCGGTCCCGCGCCGTCCCACCGCCGCCGCCCGACATGAAGCACCCGGGTAGCACATTCCACCATGTGGGAGCAGCAATATTGGCTGCACCCTGGTCAGCCGACCTGATAGCGTCATGGAGACCCCGTGACGCCGGCAAAAGACCGGCGCGCGGCAGGCCCCGTGCGGGCCGGGAGCGATGGACAGAAAGGTC